>JASLGD010000414.1 GCA_030150305.1 Caldimonas sp.
CGCTCGTCGCGATCGTCGCCGGCGCCAAGGTCTCGACCAAGCTCGCGATCCTGCAGAGCCTGGCGAAGAACGTCGATCGTCTCGTCGTCGGCGGCGGCATCGCGAACAGCTTTTTGCTCGCCGAAGGAAAGCCGATCGGCAGGAGCCTCGCCGAGCCTGCCCTCGCAGGCGAAGCGCGCGCCGTGATCGCGGCGATGCGCGCGCGCGGCGCCGACGTGCCGCTGCCGAGCGACGTCATCGTCGCGCAGGAATTGAAGGCCGATGCACAGGCGACGACGAAGGCCGTCGATGCCGTCGCCGCCGACGAGATGATCCTCGACATCGGCCCGAAGAGCGCCGATGCGCTCGCGACGATCCTGCAGGGCGCGGGGACGATCGTCTGGAACGGTCCGGTCGGGGTGTTCGAGATCGACGCCTTCGGCCACGGCACCGAGACGATCGCGCGCGCGATCGCGCGCTCGCCGGCGTACAGCCTCGCCGGCGGCGGCGACACGCTGGCGGCGATCGCCAAGTACGGCATCGCCGAGCAGATCGACTACATCTCGACCGGAGGCGGTGCGTTCCTCGAGGTGCTCGAAGGCAGGACGCTGCCGGCGCTCGAGATCCTCGAGCGCCGCGCGCGCGACGGCGAAAGCGGCGGATGAGCGACGGCTCGGTGCGCGCCACCAAGATCGTCGCCACGCTCGGCCCGGCGTCGAGCAGCGCCGACGTCCTCGAGCGGATGATCCGCGCCGGCGTCGACGTCATGCGACTCAACTTCTCGCACGGCACCGCGCAGGATCACATCGACCGCGCGACGCTGATCCGCGAGGTCGCGGCCAAGGTCGGCAAGGAGGTCGCGATCATGGCCGACCTGCAGGGCCCGAAGATCCGCGTCGGCAAGATCGAGGGCGGCAGGACCACGCTCGAGGCGGGCAGCAAGCTCGTCCTCGACGCCGCGCGCACCGAGCCGGGGACGAGCGCGTGCGTCGGTCTCGATTACAAGGAGCTGCCGCGCGACGTGCGCCCCGGCGACACGCTGCTCCTCAACGACGGGCTGCTGCGCCTGACGGTCGACGCGGTGCGCGGCGAGCAGGTCCACACGACGGTCGTCGTCGGCGGCGAGCTCTCCAACAACAAGGGCATCAACAAGGCCGGCGGCGGCCTCACCGCGCCGGCGCTGACCGCCAAGGACATGGAGGACATCAAGGTCGCGATGTCGATCCAGTGCGAGTACCTCGCGGTGAGCTTTCCGAAGAGCGCGACCGACATGGAGATGGCGCGCCAGCTCGGCAACGTCGCCGGCGAGCAGTGGCGCCACAAGCCGCTGATGATCGCCAAGATCGAGCGCAGCGAGGCGATCCCGGCGCTCGAGGCGATCCTGAAGGCGTCCGACGGGATCATGGTCGCGCGCGGCGACCTCGCGGTCGAGGTCGGCAACGCCGCGGTGCCGGCGCTGCAGAAGCGGATGATCAAGATGGCGCGCGAGATGGACCGCCTCGTCATCACGGCGACGCAGATGATGGAGTCGATGATCGTCAACCCGGTGCCGACGCGCGCCGAGGTGAGCGACGTCGCCAACGCCGTGCTCGACGGCACCGACGCGGTGATGCTCTCCGCCGAGACCGCCGCCGGGCGCTACCCGGTCGAGACGGTCGAGAGCATGGCCGCGATCTGCGTCGAGGCCGAGCGCGCCGAGGAGATCTCGCTCGACGCCGGCTTCACCAACAAGACGTTCGGCCGCATCGACCAGTCGATCGCGATGGCGGCGCTCTTCACCGCGTACCACCTCGGCTGCAAGGCGATCCTCGCGCTCACCGAGTCGGGCTCGACGGCGCTGTGGATGAGCCGGCAGAAGATCCACGTGCCGATCTTCGGGTTGACGTCGCAGATCAAGAGCCAGCGGCGGATGGCGATGTACCGCAACGTCACGCCGTTCCTGATGCCCCCGTTCGACGACCGCGACGCGGCGCTGCAGCACGCAGAGAGGCTGCTCGTCGAGCGCGGCGTCCTCAAGCCCGGCGACACCTACGGCATCACGTGCGGCGAGCCGATGGGCTACCCGGGCGGCACCAACATGCTGAAGGTGGTTCGCGTCAGCTGACGTCGAAGTGGTGCGAGCGATCCCGCGGAGATTCATCCGGTGCTAGGGGCGGCGCCGTTCCCGCGCCTGCTCGGCGACGTCGGCGGAACGCACGCGCGCTTCGGCGTGGTCGCGTCGCGCGGCGAAGGCCTCAGCGGCGTTCGCGAGATCGACTGCGACGACCACGCGAGCCTCGAAGCCGCGATCGAGAGCTATCTGCGCGAAGCCCACGCGCCCCCGCCGGCGTCGTGCGCGATCGCGATCGCGAGCCCGGTGATCGGCGACCGCGTGTCGATGACCAATCGCGACTGGGCGTTCTCGATCGACTCGTTGCGTGCTCGACTCGGCGTCGATCGCGTGCTCGTCCTGAACGACTTCACCGCGCTGGCGCTCGCACTGCCGACGTTGTCGCGCGACGAGCGCGACGCCGTCGGCGCGGGCGACGCGATTGCCGGCGCACCGATCGCGCTGCTCGGCCCGGGCACGGGTCTCGGCGTCGGTTGCCTGATCGACGTCGGCGGGCGTTCGGTCGCGATCGCGTCCGAAGGCGGCCACGTCACGCTGAGCGCGGGCGACGAGCGCGAAGAGCGCCTGGTCGCCGCGTTGCGGCGCGAGTTCGGCCATCCGTCGGCCGAGCGCGCGTTGTCCGGCGCCGGCCTCGTCCATCTCTATCGCTTCGCGTGCGACGAGGCGAAGCGAGCGCCGCTCCATCTCGCGCCGGCGGCCGTCACC
>JASLGD010000445.1 GCA_030150305.1 Caldimonas sp.
GCAGCGAAGCCGAGGACAGCAGAAGCGTGCGGCGCTGCATGGCGGCTGCGCCTAGCCGATGCGCTCGGCGTCGTAGCCCTGCGCGCGCATCGCGTCGAGGATCGCCTCGACGTGCGCGGCGCCGCGCGTCTGCACGACGACCTCGATCTGCACGCGCTCGACCGAGAGCGACGTGAATGCACGCTGGTGCTGCACCTCGTCGATGTTGGCGCCGAGGCGCGCGAGCAGCGCGGCGACTTCGGCGAGCGCGCCGGGAACGTCGCGGACGTCGACCCGCAAGCGCGCGAGCCGGCCCGACTTCACCATGCCGCGCTCGATGATCTCGGCGAGCACGAGCGGCTCGATGTTGCCGCCGCACAGCACGAGGCCGACCTTGCGGCCGGCGAAGCGCGCGCGGTCGTTGACCAGCGCGGCGAGGCCGACCGCGCCGGCGCCTTCGACGACCGTCTTCTCGATCTCGAGCAGCATCAGGATCGCCTGCTCGATCGCGTCCTCGGAGACGAGGACGACGTCGTCGACGAGCCGCTCGATCACCGGCAGCGTCAGCGCACCGGGCGACTTGACGCCGATGCCGTCGGCGATCGTCGCCTGCCGCACCTCGAGGTGGCCGTCGTGCTTGGCGTTCCACGCCGCCGGGAAGCGCTCGGTCTGCACGCCGATGACGCGTAGGTCGGGGCGGATCGCCTTGGCGGCGGTCGCCATGCCGGCGATCAGCCCGCCGCCGCCGATCGCGACGACGAGCGTGTCGATCGCCGGCTGCTGCGCCAGCATCTCGAGCGCGACGGTGCCCTGGCCCGCGACGATCGCGGCGTCGTCGAACGGATGGACGACGGTGTTGCCTCGCTCGGCGGCGAGCTTCAGGCCGTGGACGCGCGCGTCCTCGAAGGTGTCGCCTTCGAGGACGACGTCGGCGCCGAAGTTGCGCGTGTTCTCGACCTTGACGCTCGACGCGAAGCGCGGCATGACGATCGTCGCCGCGATGCCCATCCGCGCGGCGTGGTACGCGACCGCCTGCGCGTGGTTGCCGGCCGAGACCGCGAGCACGCCGCGCGCTCGCTCGGCCGCCGTCAGCTGCGCCATCTTGTTGAGCGCGCCGCGCTCCTTGAACGACGCCGTGAACTGCAGGTTCTCGAATTTGAGGAAGACTTCGCAGCCGCAGATCTGCGACAGTGTCCGCGACGGCAGGCACGGCGTCTCGACGACCTCGCCGCGCAGCCGCTCGGCGGCGGCGCGGACGTCGTCGATCGTCGGCGCGGGCGGCGCAGTGCTCATCGCCGTATTGTGATCGCGGCGGCGCTCGCGAGCGGAACCGAGCGCGCCGCGCCGCTTCCAAGCGAGATCAGGGAATTCATCGCGCGCGACCCGAAATGACCGAGCTTTCTCGTCCTGAAAATACGAACACCAGCGCCAAAAACGCACGTCGATCCCGTTGTGCCTGCGGCGTCGTGACGATAGATTGCGGCGGGCAAAGAGCGCGATGACGTACCAGTTCCCGACACCGTTTCTCTGGGGCGCCGCGACGTCCGCGTACCAGATCGAGGGATCGCCGCTCGCCGACGGCGCGGGGCCCAGCATCTGGCACCGCTTCGTCCGCACGCCGGGGCTGACCAAGGACGGCGACACCGGCGACGTCGCGTGCGACCACTACCGGCGCATGGCCGACGACGTCGCGCTGATGAAGCGGCTCGGCCTGACGGCGTACCGCTTCAGCGTCGCCTGGGCCCGCGTCCTCCCCGAGGGCCGCGGCGTTGTGAACGAGCGCGGCCTCGCCTTCTACGAACGCCTCGTCGACACGCTCCTCGCCAACGGCATCGAGCCGATGGCGACGCTGTTCCACTGGGACCTGCCGGCCGCGCTCGACGACCGCGGCGGCTGGCTCAACCCCGACGTCGCCGACTGGTTCGCCGACTACGCGAGCGTGCTGTTCCGCCGGCTCGACGACCGCGTCAAGCTCTGGGCGACGCTCAACGAGCCGTGGGTCGTCACCGACGGCGGCTACCTGCACGGCGCGCTCGCTCCCGGCCACAAGAACCGCTTCGAGGCGCCGATCGCGTCGCACCAGCTGCTGCGCTCGCATGCGAAGGCAGTGCAGGCGTACCGTGCGCTCGGCAAGCACCGCGTCGGCCTGGTCGTCAACATCGAGCCGAAGTACCCGGCGTCGACGACGCCGCCCGACCTCGCCGCGACCCGGCGCGCCGAGGCATACATGAACCGGCAGTACCTCGACCCGGTCTTCCACGGCCGCTACCCGGAAGAGATGCGCGAGATCTTCGGCGAGGCGTGGCCCGAGTGGCCGCAGCGCGACTTCGACCTGATCCGCGAGCCGATCGACTTCCTCGGCGTCAACTACTACACCCGCAACGTCGTGCGCCACGACGAGACGGCGTGGCCGCTCAAGGCAGCCGCGGTGAAGCAGACGCAGGCGACGTACACCGAGACCGGCTGGGAAGTCTTCCCGCAAGGCCTGACCGACACGCTCGTCTGGATCCGCAACCGCTACGGCGACATTCCGCAGTACGTCACCGAGAACGGCGCCGCGTTCTACGACCCGCCCGCAGCGCCCGCCGGGCGCATCGCCGACCCGCTCAGGATCGGCTACTACCGATCGCATCTGCGCGCCGTCCACGCCGCGATCGAGCAAGGCGTCGACGTCCGCGGCTACTTCGCGTGGTCGCTGCTCGACAACCTCGCGTGGTCGCTCGGCTATTCGCCGCGATTCGGCATGGTCCACGTAAACTTCGGGACGCTCGCGCGTACGCCCAAGGACAGCGCGAAGTTCTATGCCGACG
>JASLGD010000634.1 GCA_030150305.1 Caldimonas sp.
GCGCCTTGGCGAGGTCGATGGTGCTCAGGCCGCCGGCGAAGCCTTTGTCCGAGAAGATCGCCTCGTGCATGCACGGCCCGCTGCCGGCGAACGGCGCGTCGAGCACGTCGGCGAGGCTGCGAAGTAGGTAGTTGGCGTTAAGGACCGCATCTTCGGCGACCTGCTTCAGTCCGTCCGCGCCGTGGCTCAGGATGTAGGCGAGCGCCCGGGTGAACATCCCCATCTGCCCATGGAAGGCGACCATCCGGCCAAAGGCGCTGGGATGCTCTTCGCCGGCGCTTTCCTCCTCGACGATCTTGAACGAGCCGTCCGGCATCTTCGCGACAAACGGTAGCGGTCCAAAGGGCGCAAGGGCTTCGGAGAGCACGACGGGGCCTGAGCCCGGCCCACCGCCACCATGTGGCGTGGAGAAGGTCTTGTGCAGGTTGATGTGCATCGCATCGACGCCGAGATCGCCGGGACGCACCTTGCCGACGATCGCGTTGAAGTTGGCGCCGTCGCAATAGACGAAAGCCCCGGCGGCATGGACGGCGTCGCTGATCGCCTTCATGTCCGGCTCGAACAGGCCGCAGGTATTGGGATTGGTGATCATGACCGCCGCGACGTCGGCGCCAAGGCGAGCCTTCAGAGCCTCTAGGTCAACCCGTCCGGCGGCGTTCGCCGGGATGTTCTCGACGCGGTAGCCGGCAAAGGCGGCGGTCGCGGGATTGGTGCCGTGAGCACTCTCCGGGACCAGCACGACCTCGCGCTTGTCACCGCGTGCTTCCAGGGCGGCGCGAATACAGAGCAGGCCGCACAACTCGCCGTGAGCGCCAGCCTTGGGGCTCATTGCGACGCCGTGCATGCCGGTAAGCTCGAGCAGCCAGAGGGCGAGCTCGTCGATCACCTGCAGCGCGCCTTGCACCGTCTCCTGCGGCTGGAGAGGGTGGACATCGGCGAAGCCGGGCAACCGCGCGACCTTCTCGTTGAGACGCGGGTTGTGCTTCATCGTGCACGAGCCGAGTGGAAACAGCCCGAGGTCGATCGCGTAATTCTGGCGAGAGAGACGCGTGTAGTGCCGTACGGCTTCGGGCTCTGACAGGCCGGGAAGACCGATCGGGCGCGAACGTTCGAGGCCAACGAACCTGTGCCCCACCGCTGCAAGGGGCCAGTTCTGGATGCCAGCGTCTTGAGCCCAAGGACACTCGAAATCGACGCCCGATTGCTCGGTCGTCCCGATCTCAAAGATCAGCGGCTCCTCCAGCATCAACGCCCGATTACCGGTGACGGTCTGAGTCTCGCCTTGTTCGGTCGCTGGCGATGACGGCCTCCAGCCTGACGGATTGACGGTCATCGCACCACCTCCTTCAACGCCGCCTCGAGAGAGTCGATGTCTTCCGATGTGACGGTCTCGGTCACCGCGACCACCAGACCGTTCTTCAGAGCCTCAGCGCCCGGATAGAGACGCCCTAGCGAGACGCCGCCAAGGACGCCCTTGTCGGCCATTGCGTGAACAGCCGGTCGAGCTTCGACAGGAAGCTTCAGCGCGAATTCGTTGAAGAACCGATCGCTGACGAGTTCGACCCCAGGGATCATGGATAGCCTGTACTGCGCTTCGCACGCGCGCGCGTGATTCAATTGAGCGATCTGCCTCAGGCCCTTCTCGCCGAGCAGCGTCAGATGCGCCGTGAACGCCAGCGCGCACAGCACCGAGCTGGTGCAGATGTTCGATGTCGCCTTCTCGCGCCGGATATGCTGCTCCCGGGTCGAGAGAGTCAGGACGAACCCTCGCTTGCCCTCGGCGTCGACCGTTTCGCCCGCCAGCCGTCCGGGCATTTGACGCACGTGCTTCTCGCGGCAGGCGAAGAGGCCAACATACGGACCACCGAACTGGAGCCCGACGCCGATCGACTGGCCCTCGCCCACGACGATGTCCGCGCCCATCTCGCCGGGCGACCTGATTAGACCCAGCGCCACCGGCTCGGTCACAACCGCTATCAGCAATGCGCCGGCCGCATGTGCCGCCTCCGCGAGCGGGGCCAGGTCGGTGATCCGGCCGAGAATGTCGGGATATTGCACGACCACGGCGCTGGTCTCGGCGTCGATTCCGCCGATCAGCCGCTCGCTGTCGGTTTCGGCAGTCAGTTCCGGAGCCGAAGTCTGAAGCTCGTCCTCTGTGAACTTCGCCATCGTCCTGGCGACGCTGACGTAATGCGGGTGGACGCCCGACGAGATCAGCGTCTTGCTCCGGCGCGTGATCCGGTGCGCCATGACGATCGCTTCCCACATCGCGGTCGAGCCGTCGTACATCGACGCGTTCGCGACCTCGCAGCCGAACAGGCGCGCGACCTGCGTCTGGAACTCGAACAGCATCTGCAGCGTGCCCTGGGCGATCTCGGGCTGGTACGGCGTATAGCTGGTCAGGAACTCGCCGCGCTGGATGATGTGGTCGACGCTCGCCGGCACATGGTGCTGGTACGCCCCGCAGCCGAGGAAGAACGGCACATCGCCGGCGACCATGTTCTTGCGCGACAGCGCCGTCATGTGCCGCTCGATCGCCAACTCGGAGGCGTGCATCGGCAGGCCTTGGATAGCGCCGGTGAGCCGCGCTTCCTTGGGCACGTCGCGGAACAGTTCATCAATCGAGCCCGCACCGATCACCCGCAGCATCTCGCTGCGGTCGGCGTCGCTCAGCGGCAGATAACGCATCAGGCGGGCTTCCTCATGATGAAGCGAAGGCGGACATAATCGGCGGGACCGGTGCCGAACCGGTCGGCAACACACTCGGCAAGGTCGGATCGTTCCTCTTGGGGAACTCCAGCCCGGTCGAGCCAGCCCTTACGGAAGGTGGTCACCCAGGCCGCGACGCCATGAGCTAGCGGCGTCGGTCGTTCGATCAGCCGCGCGTCGATCTCACGGAAGCCCGCATCGTCGTAAACGCGGGCGAACTCCTCGGGAGACGGGTACCAGTTGTGCGCCTCCACTGGCGGCGCATAGCCGCGCAAGATCATTTCTTCGTCCACGACCTGCTGCAGGCGGGCGATATTCCCCTCGCCGCCCATCTCGCCCGCGAAGCGACCGCCGGGCTTCAGCGCCCGGAAGATCGCGCGCGCCGCCTGTTCTTTCTGCAGCACCCAGTGCAGCGTCGCATTCGAAAAGGTCGCGTCGAACTCGGCGAAGAACTGCATATCCTCGGCCGGGAGAAGCAAGGCATCCACGCCCTTCGCGCGAGCGGCAGCGATCATCTCGGCTGAGGCGTCGATGCCGAGCACGGTGGCCCCGCGCTCGATGATCTTGCGAGTCAGGGTCCCCTCGCCGCACCCAATATCGAGGATTCGTTCGCCCGGCTGCGGGTCGAGCAGGTCGAGCGCGGCGCCCCCGAGTTCAGCGACAAATGCGCCGACCTTGGCATAGTCGGCGGCGTCCCACTTGCTGGTCGAGGCGACGGCTTCGCTCAAAGCGTCGCGACCCATGAGCGGTACGCCGCTTCGTCCATGAGCCCGTCGAGTTCACCCACATTGTCTAGCTTCAGCTTGAAGAACCAGCCCTGCCCCTCCGGGTCGCTGTTCACCAGCGCCGGATCGTCGGTCACCGCCTGGTTTCCCTCGATCACCTCGCCCGACACGGGGGCATAGACGTCGGAGGCGGCTTTCACCGATTCGACCACCGCCGCCTCCTGGCCCTTGCTCAACCGCTTTCCAGCCTCCGGCACCTCCGCGAAGACAATATCGCCGAGCTGCTCCTGCGCGTGATTGGAGATGCCGACGGTCGCGGTGTCTCCCTCGACGCTGATCCACTCATGCTCCTTGGTGAAATAGACAGGCATCAGGCGGCTCCCTTGCGATGATAGCGGTGCGGAACGAACGGCATGGGCACGACGCGCGCATCGAAAAGCTTGCCTCGCTGCTCAAGCTTCAGCGACGTACCCGTCTCGGCGAGATGGCTCGCGACATAACCCATGGCGATCGGACG
>JASLGD010000485.1 GCA_030150305.1 Caldimonas sp.
GGCCTGTTCGCCGCGGAGCACGGCGCGGAACCCGAACCGGCTCCGGTCGCCGTTCACAGCTCCGCGCCGGGCCACCACGTCCAGGCCGTCGAGGCTTTCAACGCGAGCGAGTACCCCCGCCGCGTGGCGGGCGTCGCCCGCTCGCTCGGCGAGCCCGTCGTGAGCGTTCGCTCGGCGGAGCACCTCAAGAGCATCGTGCGCATCGTGGTCGCCTGGGAGCTGTGCTGGTACCGCTACGAGGTGGACACCAGCGAACCGCCCGTGTTCGCGCAGGCGGTCGGGCAGGGCACCGAGTTGGAACAGCTGAGCCGCGAGGAGCGCGAGGGCAATGCGCTCGCCGGCCCCGGCGGCACGCTTGCGCTGGCGCAATAGCCGCTGCGCCCCCTTGTTTTGCGCGCCGGCGCCGGTAACATCCGCGGGGCGATGATCTACTGCGTTGTTCCGAAGGCGCTGGAGGACGAGCTCTATCCGAAGCTCGTCGAGCACTACCGCGGCGACGACAAAGTCACCGTGATCGTCGATCGTCGTGAGTTCGACCGGCGCGCCCGCAGCGGGCGCAGCAGCGCCTCCGCGCCGGGAGCAGAGCGCCGCGTGATCCGCGACCGTCGCCGTGCGCGCGTCGCGGGCGACCAGCTGCCGCTCGCCAAGGCCGTCTAGCCCGACGCCGACGGCACCGGCTGTCGTGAAGGTGATCGTGCACGTCGACGGTGGCGCCCGCGGCAACCCGGGTCCCGCGGCAGCCGCATGCGTGATCTCCGCCCCCGACGGCGAGGTGCTCGCCGAGCACGCCGAACTGCTGGGGCGCCAGACGAACAACGTCGCCGAGTACCGAGCGCTCCTGCTCGGCCTCGCGAAGGCCCGTGAGCTGGGCGCCGACGAAGTCGAGGTGATCGGCGACTCGTAGCTGATCGCCAAGCAGGTCAACGGCGTCTACAAGGTCAAGCACGAGGCCATGAAGCCGCTCTACCTCGACTCGATGTCGGCCCTGCGCGGGTTCGCGTCGTGGTCGATCCGGACGGTGCCACGCGCTCAGAACAAGCGCGCGGATGCGCTAGTCAACGAAGCGCTCGACAACGCCTGAGCGGCGCGTATGCCGGCGCCGGCCGGTGTCCTTCGGTCGCTTGCGTGCAGAGCACGCGGCGCTCGCTCACTCCTTGGCCGGCTTGGCCTACGCGCCGCTCGCGCCCGTGTGCGGCGCCGGGCGGCGTCCTATTTCAGCGGCTGCGCAGATTTGGCGATCGCGAGCATCTGCGCATTTGACAGTTCCTCGAGCAGCGTGTTCGTGACCCAGTAGAGCTGGCCGCCCTGGCGCCAGCCCACGACATGGATGTGGCTGCCGTCGTCGACCAGTTTGTAGGTGCGGCTGCCGATCTGCTCCGTGCGCGCGTTTTTGAACAGCGGCGGCGAGAGCCAGTTCGTGCCCTCGAAGTCGTAGTAGCCGCCCTGCATGTTCACGCGCCAGACGACGACGTAGGCGTTCTTGACCTGCTTCTGCACGTTGCGCAGGGCATACGGCCGCACCGTTTCCTGTGAGGCGGGGCCGGTCTGCAGCCGCGGGTAGAGCACTTTGAACGGCACGTGGAGGGCCGCCGTCACCGCTTCGCTCTCGCCCGTCGTCGGGTAGAGCCCGAGCGCGGCGGGGGAGGGGGCGGACGTGTGGTGGTGGTGATGCGAGGAGGACGATGAATGCGCGTGCGAGGACGGAAGCTCGACCTTTTCGTCCCCGTGGAGGAAGTTTTCGAGCGTCTTCTTCTCGAGCTCCGGCGTCGAGGTCACGTATGAGCCGCCGTTGAACTGGGCGTTGACGTCGCTCGTGAGAAAATGGACCTGCCGCAGCGGCTTGGTCTGCGAGAACGCGATCAGCTTCCCGAGTTCGATCAGCTCGCTGTTGGACTGGTTGAAGGTCGAGTGGATTGCGTGGCCGACCGCCTTCGCCACCCTGTCGAGCTGGGAGATTTCGGGGTTGACCTGCTCGCGCAGGTCGCGCATGAAGTCCTGCTGGCGCGCGACGCGGACGAAATCCGAGTCGAAGTGGCGGAAGCGCACGTAGGAGAGTGCGTTTTCGTAGCAGAGCTTCTGGTAGCCGGGTTGGAGGTTGATCGATGAGAAGTCTTCGCCGGTCGCGCCGCCGCCGAGGTAGCGGTGGTCGACGTTCACATAGGCGCAGCCGAGCGTGTCGACGACGTTGATGAAGCCTTTGAAGTTCACGTCCACGATCCCCTGGAGCTTCAGCCCGGGGAACACTTCGCGCTCGATCGTTTCGGCCGCCAGCGCGCTCCCGCCGTCGACGCCTTTCAGCCGGCTGCCGAGGGTGTATGCCGCGTTGATCTTTTCGTTCGGGTAGTAGCCGCCTTCCGGCGTGCGGATGTTGACCATCAGGTCGCGCGGGATCGACAGCACCGAGGTCTGTCCCTGCTTGGGGTCGAAGCGAACGAGCAACAGCGTGTCGCTGTGCGGTTCGCCACGTTCAAAGCTGTTCTTCGCCTTCGCCCGGCGGTCGGAGCCGAGGACCAGGAACGTCTGCGGCGCGCCTTCGTATTCGGGCGCTTTCACGACGCCCGCCGCGACCTTGATGTGGTTGCCGGTCGGGAAGACCTCTCTCGCGATTTCTTTGATCTTGTTCGTCGCGAC
>JASLGD010000636.1 GCA_030150305.1 Caldimonas sp.
GGAGCGCATCGCGTCGATGCTCGGCAAGGAAGCGGCGCTCTTCGTCGCGAGCGGCACGCAGAGCAACCTGGTCGCGATCCTGAGCCACTGCGGCCGCGGCGACGAGTACATCGTCGGCCAGATGGCGCACACGTACCGCTGGGAAGGCGGCGGCGCGGCCGCGCTCGGCGGCGTCCAGCCGCAGCCGCTCGAGCATGCCGCCGACGGCTCGCTGCCGCTCGCGGCGATCGACGACGCGATCAAGCCCGACGACGCGCACTACGCGAAGAGCCGCCTGCTGTGCCTCGAGAACACGATCGGCGGCAAGGCGCTGCCGGTCGCGTATCTCGCCGACGCGTGCGCGCTCGCGAAGCGCCGCGGCCTCGTCGCGCATCTCGACGGTGCGCGGCTGTTCAACGCCGCGGTCGCGCTCGGCGGCGATCCGCGGACGACGGCGCGCGCGATCGCGGCGCCGTTCGACAGCGTCTCGGTGTGCTTCTCGAAGGGCCTCGGCGCGCCGCTCGGCTCGGCGATCGTCGGCTCGCGCGAGTTCGTCGCGCGCGCGCATCGCTGGCGCAAGATGGTCGGCGGCGGCATGCGCCAGTCGGGGATCGTCGCCGCCGCGGCGCTGTACGCGCTCGAGCACCATGTCGATCGGCTCGCCGACGACCACGCGCTCGCGACGCGTCTCTTCGACGGCATCGCCGGCCTGCCCGGGCTCGCCGTCGAGCGGCCGCAGAGCAACATCGTCTTTGCCGACGTGACGAGCGAGCGCGCGACGGGCCTGCTCGCGCACCTGCGATCGCACGGCGTCCTGGCCACCGGCGGCAAGCGGCTGCGCTTCGTCACCCACCTCGACGTCGACCGCGCCGGCATCGACCGCGCGGTCGATGCCGCCACCCGCTATCTGAACGACTGACCGGAGCAGACGACATGGCGATCTCGAACAGCGACGCGCTGACCCGAACGATCGAGCACCGCGAGATCTTCCACGACGAGATGCTCTCGCTCGTGCGCCGCATCATGAGCGGCGAGATGACGCCGGTGATGATGGCGGCCGTCCTGATGGGGCTGCGCGTCAAGAAGGAGACGATCGGCGAGATCACCGCGGCGGCGCAGGTGATGCGCGAGTTCGCGACCAAGGTCGAGGTCGAGGACCGCACCCACCTGGTCGACATCGTCGGCACCGGCGGCGACGGCTCGAACACCTTCAACATCTCGACCTGCGCGATGTTCGTCGCGGCGGCGTGCGGCGCGCGCGTCAGCAAGCACGGCAATCGAAGCGTCTCGAGCAAGTCCGGCAGCGCCGACGTCCTCGAGGCGCTCGGCGTCCCGCTGACGCTGACGCCGGCGCAGATCGCGGCGTCGATCGACGCGACCGGAATCGGCTTCATGTTCGCGCCGGCGCACCATCCGGCGATGAAGAACGTCGCGCCGGTGAGGAAGGAGCTCGGCGTGCGCACGATCTTCAACATCCTCGGCCCGCTCACGAACCCGGCCGACGCGCCGAACATCCTGATGGGCGTCTTCCACCCCGACCTCGTCGGCATCCAGGTGCGGGCGCTGCAGCGGCTCGGCGCCGAGCACGCTGTCGTCGTCTACGGCAAGGACGGCATGGACGAGGTCTCGCTCGGCGCCGCGACGATGGTCGGCGAGCTGAAGGACGGCGAGGTTCGCGAATACGAGGTTCACCCCGAGGACTTCGGGCTCACGATGGCGAGCAACCGGACGCTGCGCGTCGAGACGCCCGAGCAGTCGAAGGCGATCCTCGCGTCGGTGCTCGCCAACGAGCGCGGGCCGGCGCGCGACATCGTCGCGCTCAACGCCGGCGCCGCGCTCTACGCCGCCAACGTCGCGCCGACGCTCGCCGACGGCATCCGTCGCGCCGAGGCGGCGATCGCCGACGGCGCGGCGCGCGCCAAGCTCGACGAGTTCGTCGCGTTCGCCAGGCGCACGGCGAACGCGTGAGGAGGCGGGCGATGGACGACATCCTCGCGCGCATCGTCGCCGTCAAGCTTGACGAGGTCGCGGCCGGCCGACGGCTGCGCGACACTGCCGCCGTGCGGCGTGCCGCCGACGCGGCCGGCGCCCCGCGCGATTTCACCGGCGCGCTGCAGGCGAGGATCGCCGGCGGCCGCGCCGCGGTGATCGCCGAGGTCAAGAAGGCGAGCCCGAGCAAGGGTGTGCTGCGTGCCGACTTCCGTCCGGCGGAGATCGCCGTGAGCTACGAGCGCCACGGCGCCGCCGCGCTCAGCGTGCTGACCGACGAGCGCTTCTTCCAGGGCTCGGCGGCGGCGCTCGCGGCCGCGCGGTCGGCGTGCGCGCTGCCGGCGCTGCGCAAGGACTTCGTGATCGACGAGTGGCAGGTGTTCGAGTCGCGCGCGATCGGCGCCGACGCGATCCTGCTGATCGCCGCGGTGCTCGACGATGCCCGGCTCGCCGACTTCGAGGCCGTCGCGCTCGCGCTCGGTCTCGGGGTGCTCGTCGAGGTCCACGACGAGCGCGAGCTGGAGCGGGCGCTGCGCCTGAAGACGCCTCTCCTGGGCATCAACAACCGGAACCTGCGCACCTTCGAGGTGTCGCTCGAGACCACGCTGGCGATGCTGCCGAGGGTGCCGGCCGGGCGGGTCGTCGTCACCGAGAGCGGCATCGGCGGCGCGGGCGACGTGCAGCGGATGCGCGACGCCGGCGTCCATGCGTTCCTGGTCGGGGAGGCGTTCATGCGCGCGCCGGACCCGGGAGCCGCGCTGGCACAGCTGTTCCCGTGAATCAACAGGGACGCACCGCTTGCGGTGTGCGTGCGCTTACTTGCACAGGCTGGGGCAGCGCCCTCGGCGGTTGCGGATCCGAGGGGAGATCGGCTCGCGAATGCCGAACGTGCTATAGTTACCGGTTCGTCTCGGAGGGGTGCCCGAGTGGCTAAAGGGGGCAGACTGTAAATCTGTTGGCTTACGCCTACGTTGGTTCGAATCCAACCTCCTCCACCACGAAACATCAAGGCAACGAGGGCGAATGCAGCCGCCCTGCAAGCTTCCCGAGCGGGAGTAGTTCAATGGTAGAACCCCAGCCTTCCAAGCTGATGACGCGGGTTCGATTCCCGTCTCCCGCTCCAGTCCGACAAGCGCTTGGAATCACCGCCGCCGAGCTCTTATCAGACTGAGGTGAGTCTCATCTCCGCCCATGTGGCTCAGTGGTAGAGCACTCCCTTGGTAAGGGAGAGGTCGCGCGTTCGATCCGCGCCATGGGCACCAAAAGTCGGCTAGTGAGGAACTGAAATGGCAAAGAGCAAATTCGAGCGCACCAAGCCGCACGTCAACGTGGGCACGATCGGGCACGTGGACCACGGCAAGACGACGCTGACGGCGGCGCTGACGTCGGTGCTGAGCAAGCTCTACGGGGGCGAGGCCAAGGCGT
>JASLGD010000528.1 GCA_030150305.1 Caldimonas sp.
CGCGTTCATCAAGATCAACGCCGACCTGGCCAAGACCTGGCCCAGCATCACCAAGCGCAAGGCCGCGCTGCCCGATGCCGAGGAATGGAAAGACCGCACGGGCAAGCTCGACCAGCTCGTGAAGTAGCGTGAGCTCCGCCGCGCCGATCGCCACCGACGCGCTCGTCGTCGGCGCCGGCCCGGTCGGCCTGTTCCAGGTGTTCGAGCTCGGTCTGCTCGAAATCGGCGCGCACGTCGTCGACTCGCTGCCGCACGCCGGCGGTCAGTGCCTCGAGCTCTACGCCGACAAGCCGATCTACGACATCCCGGCGCTGCCCTACTGCACCGGCCGCGAGCTGATCGAACGGCTCGAGCGGCAGATCGCTCCGTTCGCCGCGCCGAAGCACCTCGGCCAGCAGGTGAGCGCGGTGGCGCGGCGCGACGACGGCGGCTTCGACGTCGCCACGGATGCCGGCACGCGCTTCATCGCCCGCGCGATCGTCGTGGCGGGTGGCGTCGGGTCGTTCCAGCCGCGAAGGCTCAAGGTCGACGGGCTCGACCGCTTTCGCGGCACGCAGCTCTTCCATCACGGTGCCGACGCCATCGGCGACGAGGCCGGCCGCCGCGTCGTCATCGTCGGTGCCGGGCCGGCCGCGGTCGACGCCGCGCTCGCCGCGCACGACCGAGGCGCCGCGAGCGTGACGCTGGTGCATCGGCGCGAGGACTTCGAGGCTGGCGAGGCTGCGCTGGCGCGGCTGGGCGAAGCGCGCAGGAGCGGCCGCATCGCTTTCGTCGCCGGGCAGCCGGGCGGCTTCAGCGAGCGCGGCGGCAAGCTCGCCGGCCTGGTCGTCGCCGCGAACGACGGCACGACGCCCACCCTTCCGCTCGACGTGCTGCACGTCCTGCTCGGCTGGAGCCCGAAGCTCGGGCCGATCGCCGACTGGGGGCTCGCGCTCGAGAAGAAGCAGCTCGTCGTCGACACGCAGCGCTTCGAGACGTCGACGCCCGGCATCTTCGCAGTCGGCGACGTCACGACGTATCCGGGCAAGCAGAAGCTGATCGTCTGCGGCTTCCACGAAGCGACGCTCGCCGCGTTCGCGATCGGCGAGCGCGTCTGGCCCGAGCGCGCGCAACCGCTGCAGTACACGACGACGAGCGCCAAGCTGCACAAGTTGCTCGGCGTCGCGCCCACGCTGCCATAATCGGCCGCGCTGCGGCATCGTCGCAGCCTCGCTGGGGGTGTTGGAGCCGCTGAATCGGCGGCTTCGACTGAGAGAGTCCCTTTGAACCTGACTGAGGTAATCCTCGCGCAGGGAAGCAAGCCGAGCCGGCCGCCGCCGGCAGCTCCGGCCCAGAGCTCTGCCATCGACGAGCTACGACGATGGCCAAGATCCGTTTCGTCCGCCGCTTCGCAGCCCGCGGCGCCACCGCCCTCCTCGCCTGCGCTGCCGTGCCCGCGCTCGCGCAGGATGCGCTGCAACCCGTCACGGTCACCGGCAAGGCGCCGGTGCCGGCGAGCGTCGCCGGCTGGGGCGACGTTCCGCTCGGGCAGGCGCCGCTGCAGGCGACCAGCGTCGATGCCGAGCAGCTGCGCGACGCGGGCGCGCGTCGCCTCGCCGACCTCGTCCGCTTCGATCCGGCGGTGACGTCGGCGTACGACACCGAGGGCTACATCGACTACTTCACGGTGCGCGGGTTCGTCATCGACAACCGCTTCAACTATCGGCGCGACGGGCTGCCGATCAACGCCGAGACGTCGATCCCGCTCGAGAACAAGGCGCGCGTCGACGTCCTCAAGGGCTTGAGCGGCCTGCAGGCGGGGACGAGCGCGCCCGGCGGCATCGTCGACGTCATCGTGAAGCGTCCGCTCGACGCGCCGCTGCGCTCCGCCTTCGTCGAGTGGCGCGAGCGCGGCAGCGTCGCGGCGAGCGTCGATCTCAGCCAGCGGTTCGGCGTCGACAACGCGTTCGGCGTGCGGCTCAACGCCGGCGCCGAGCATCTCGATCCGCAGGTGCGCGACGCACGCGGCAACCGCAACGTCGTCGCGCTCGCCGGCGACTGGCGCGCGAGCGCAGCGACGCTCGTCGAAGCCGAGGTCGAGCACAGCCATCGCTCGCAGCCGAGCGTGCCCGGCTTCAGCATGCTCGGCGACGTCGTGCCGCCGCCGGCCGACCCGCGCCTCAATCTCAACAACCAGCCGTGGTCGCTGCCGGTCGTGTTCGACGCGACGACGGCGTCGCTGCGCGTCACGCAAAAGCTCGCGCCCGACTGGCGGCTCGTCGTGCACGGCCTCGCGCAGCGGCTGCGCACCGACGACCGCGTCGCGTTCCCGTTTGGCTGCAGTTCCGACAGCGCCGGCCCCGGCGGGGCAACGTTTTCGGACCGCTTCTGCAGCAACGGCAACTTCGACTTCTGGGACTTCAGAAGCGAGAACGAGCACCGCGACAGCAGCACGCTCGACGTCTCCCTGCACGGCAACGCGACCACCGGCTCGCTCGCGCACGCACTCACCGCGGGTGTGCAGCGAACGGTGGTCCGCAACCGCTTCCAGCAATCGGCGTTCAACTTCGTCGGCACCGGCAACGTCGAAGGCACGCTCGTCGTGCCGCCCGACCCCTCGTTGACGACGCCCAACACCAATCGCGACGAGCGCTCTACCGAGCTCTCGCTTCGCGACACGATCGCGTTCGGCCGCTCTGGGGCAACGCTCTGGTTCGGCGTGCGTCAGACGCAGCTCTCGCGCAGCGCGGCGCCGACCGACGGCACGCCGGGAACGTCGTTCGACCAGTCGTTGACGACCCCCTTCGTCGCACTGAGCCAAGAGCTCGCGCGCGGCCAGCTCGTCTACGCGAGCTGGGGCAAGGGCATCGAGAGCGACGTCGCGCCAATCGATCCGCGCGATCCGAACGAGACGCCGCCGGTGCCGCGCTACACGAACGCGGGCCAGGCGCTGCCGGCAGCGCAAAGCCGTCAGCTCGAGCTCGGCCTCAAGGGCGCTGCGCTGCGTGCCGAGTGGAGCGCCGCGGCGTTCGACATCCATCACCCGCGCTTCGGCGATATCGGCATCTGCACGACCACGCAACAGTGCACGCTCGGGCTCGTCGGCGAGGATCGCCATCGCGGTCTCGAAGGCAGCGTCGGCTGGCGTGCCGAGAGCTGGGGCGTTCGCGCCGGCGCGCAATGGCTGCACGCGCGCATCGAAGGCACCGGCGACCCGACGCTCGACGGCAAGAAGCCGACCAACGTGCCCGAGCTCTCGGCGCGCATCCAGGGCGACGTCGCGATCGTGCGCGTTCCCGGATTGCGGTTGCTCGCGGCCGGCAGCTACGAGAGCAGCCGCGAAGTGCTGCCCGACAACAGCGCGCAGATCCCGAGCGTGACGAAGTTCGACGTCGGCGCCCGCTACGACGCCAAGCTGCCGGACAACGCAGGCACGTGGACGCTGCGCGCGGGGATCGAGAACGTGTTCGACCGCCGCGCCTGGCGAGAGAGCCCGTACGAGTTCAGCCACGTCTACCTCTTCCCGCTCGAGCCGCGAACGTTTCGCCTTTCGCTCGAGGTCGCCCTGTGAGGAGTCGAGCCGCGACCGGCCGCTATAATTTCCGGCTGTTCCTCGATAGCTCAGTTGGTAGAGCGCCGGACTGTTAATCCGTAGGTCCCTGGTTCGAGCCCAGGTCGGGGAGCCAGAGTGAAAAGAGGGGTCCGCCAGCGATGACGGGCCCCTTGTCTTTTGGCGCATGGGCGAAGCTGAACGCGCAAGCGAGCATGCTCGCCGTGACGAACGCGCCCGCACGCTGAGCGTCGCGCACGCACCGGGACAAACCCCATCCCGAAACGCGCGCCGGCGGCCGAAGCCACCCCCTACACTGCGACGGCCTCGATCGCAGCAGGAGCAAGCATGGCCATCTCTCGTCGTACCTTCGCCAGTGGCGTCGCCGCCAGCGTCGCCGCGCCGGCGCTCGTCGGCAGCGTGTCGGCGCAGGGCGGCCCGATTCGGATCGGCATGTGCTCGCCCGTCACCGGCCCGGCCGCCGAATCGGGCAAGTACGCGCAGACCGGTGCCCGTCTCGCGCTCGACGCGGTCAACAAGTCGGGCGGTGTCCTCGGCCGCCAGGTCGAGCTCGTCGTCGAGGACGACCAGACGACGAATCCCGGCATCGTCCTCGCGTTCTCGAAGCTCGCGTCGCAGCCGGACATCGTCGCCTTCCTCGGCTCCATCCGCTCGACCCAGGTCCACGCGATGGCGCCCGACGTGCTCAAGGTCGCAAAGCCCGTGATGATCGGCGGCACCGACCCGGCGCTCACGCACATGGGCAACCCGTGGCTGTTCCGCTTCCGCCCCAACGACTCGTACTCCGGCAAGGTCATCGCCGAGTACGGCGTCAACACTCTCGGCAAGAAAAAGTGGGCGATCGTCCATTCGACCGATGCGTTCGGAACCGCGGGAGGCAAGGCGCTTGCGACCGCGCTCGGCAATCTCAACGGTGCGACCGTCGCGCTCGACCAGGGCTATGCGAACCAGAGCCAGGACTTCACGCCGGTCGTGCTCGCGATCAAGCAGTCGGGCGCCGACATCCTGGGCTCGTACTTCACATTCGAGAACGACCTCGGCGTGTTCGCCCGGCAGCTGCGCCAGCTCGGAGTCACGATCCCGTACGTCGGCTCGCCGTCGATCGTCAACGTCACCGCGCTCAAGCTTGCCGGCCCGGCGCTCTACGGCACCTTCGGCGTCGCCGACTACGCCGAGGAGTCGAGCGACGCGGCACGCGCGTTCGGCAAGATCTACCGCGAGGTCGCCAAGGTGCCGCCCGACAACCAGTCGTCGTGGACATACGACGCCGTCACCGTGCTGTGCATGGCGATCAAGAAGGCCGGCAAGACCGACCCGTCGGCGATCCGCGAGGCGATCCTCGCCACCCGCAAGCACGCCGGCGCCGAAGGCGAATACAACTTCGACCAGAACGGCGACGGCCTGCACGGCTACAACATCGTGCGCAACGAGAAGGGCACGATCGTCTTCGACAAGCACATCGAGGCGGCCTGAGCGCCACCGAGTCGCCGTGCGTCCCGGGCCGCGCCGAGGGCCCGGCGCGCAAGACTGCCTGAGGCGTCGATGGACCTCGCGCTCCAGCTCTTCTTCACCGGCCTCGGGATCGGCGCGGTGTACGCGCTCGTCGCGCTCGGCTTCGTGCTGATCTTCCGGGCGACCAACGTCGTCAACTTCGCGCAGGGCGAGTTCGCGATGGTCGGCGCCTACATGATGGTCGTCCTCGCGGTCGACCTGAAATGGCCGTACGGCTGGGCGTTCCTGGCGGCGCTGGCGGGCATGGCGCTCCTCGGCGTGCTCTTCAACCTGGGCGTGTACTACCCGCTCCGCCACCGCACGTTCCTGCCCGTGATCATCGCGACGATCGGGGCGTCGATCTTTCTCGCCAACAGCGTGCTCGCGCTCTACGGCCCGCAGCCGCAGGTGCTGCCGCCGATGTTCGAGACCCAGGGCGTCCAGGTCGGGCCGGTGTTCCTCGACACGCAGTACCTGCTGATCCTCGCCGTCACGCTGGTGCTCGTCGCCTTCAACTTCTGGTTCTTCGAGCGGACCATGCTCGGCAAGAAGCTGCAGGCGACATCGCAGGACAAGGAGATGGCGTCGCTCCTCGGCATCCGCGTCTCGGCGATGATCATGCTCACCTTCGTCTACTCGGCGCTGCTCGCCGGGGCGGCCGGGATCCTGGTCGCGCCGATCCTGTTCGTGTCGATCCAGATGGGCTCGACGATCGCGCTCAAGGCGTTCGCCGCCACCATCATCGGCGGCTTCGGCGACGTCAAGGGCGCGATCATCGGCGGCCTCGCGCTCGGCGTCATCGAGACGTTCGGCGCCGCCTACGTCTCGGTGCCGTACAAGGACGGCTTCGCGTTCCTCGTCCTCGTGGCGTTCCTGATCTTCCGGCCGCAGGGCCTGTTCGGCGAACGCGTCGCCGAGAAGGCCTAGGACCTGAAGCGTGGCGCCGGACTCGGCTCGACGGCTGCGCGGAACGACCGCCTTCTTCGCCCTCGCCGTCGTCCTCGTTGCGGCGGCGGCGACGCTGCCGCTCGACGACTACACGATGCACATCCTCGTGCAGACGGCGAGCTACGCGATCGCGGTGTTCGGCCTCACGGTGGTGCTGGGCCTGTGCGGGCAGATCAACCTCGCGCAGGCGGCGTTCTTCGGCTTCGGTGCCTACGCGGTCGGCCTCGGCACCGCCGACCTGCACCTCGGCTTCTGGCCTTCGCTCGCGCTCGGCTCCTGCGTCGCGCTGCTGATGGGCGCCTTCCTCGGCACCACCACCCTGCGCCTCGGCGGCCACTACCTCGCGATGGTGACGATCAGCTTCCAGCAGATCGTGACCCTGGTGATGGTGAACTGGATCCCGGTGACGCACGGCCCCGACGGCGTCAGCCGCATCCTGCGGCCGGCCGGGTTCGCGTCGCCGCAGTCGTTCCTGGCCCTGTGCGTGGCGGCGATGGCGCTGATCGGCTATGCCGTCTGGCTGCTGCCGCACACGTCGCTCGGGAGGGCGATGCGCGCGGTGCGCGACAACGAGCTCGCCGCCGGCGTCGCCGGCGTCAACGTCTACCGGACGAAGGTGGCAGCGTTCGCCCTTTCGGCGCTGCTCGGCGGCATCGGCGGCGGGCTCTTCGCGGCCGGCTTTTCGTACGTCAGCCCCGACCAGTTCAGCTTCGCCGAGTCGATCGTCTTCATCACGATGACGCTGCTCGGCGGCGTCGCCTCGCCGGTCGGCGCGCTCGTCGGCACGGCGCTCCTGATCGTGCTCCCGGAAAGCCTGCGCTTCCTGAAGAGCGTGCCGGGCCTGTATCTCGCGGTGTACGGCTTCGCGATCATCCTCATCGTGCGCTACATGCCGGAGGGCATCTGGGGCTTCGTCCAGGAGAGGCTGCGCCGCGTCCTCGCGCCGCCGGCGTTCACGACGCCGCCGCAGCCGCTCGCGCTCGCGCCGGCGCGCGACGACGCGTCGCTCGCGCTCGAGGTCGTCGGGCTCAGCAAGCACTTCGGCGGCCTGAAGGCGGTCGACGACGTGTCGTTCAGCGTGCGCCGCGGCGAGGTCCATGCCCTGATCGGCCCGAACGGCTCGGGCAAGACGACGACGCTCAACGTGCTCTCGGGCCTCTACGCCGCGACCGCCGGGCGGGTCGTCGTGGGCGGACGCGACGTCACGCACCTGCCGCCCCACGCGCGCACGGCCGCCGGCATGGGGCGCACGTTCCAGAACATTCGCCTCTTTCGCTCCATGAGCGCGCTCGAGAACGTCGTCATCGGCGCCGACCATGCCGGCCAGCGCCTCGACGGCGGCCACGCCGCGCTGGTCGAACGCGCGCGCGCCGCGCTCGCCTTCGTCGGGCTGGGAGGCCGCGCGCTCGAGCAGGTGACGGCGTTCTCGTACGGCCACCAGCGGCTGATCGAGATCGCGCGCGCGCTGGCCGGCAATCCCACGCTGCTGCTGCTCGACGAGCCGGCCGCCGGGCTCAATGCGACCGAGAAGCTGGCGCTGCGCGACCTGCTGCGGCGGATCGAGCAGATGGGCCTGACGATCCTCATCATCGACCACGACATGACGCTCGTCAGCGAGGTCGCGGCGAACATCACGGTGCTCAACTTCGGCCGGCGCATCGCCGACGGCGCCGCAGCCGAGGTGCTGCAGCAGCCCGACGTGATCGACGCCTACCTCGGCCGCGAACCCGATGTCGCTCATTTCGCTTGAAGGCGTGACGCTGCGTTACGGCGAGATCGAGGCCGTGCGCGGCCTCTCGCTGGCCGTCGACGGCGGCGAGGTGGTGACGCTGCTCGGCAGCAACGGCGCCGGCAAGTCGACGACGCTGCGCGCGATCTCCGGGCTGCTCAAGCCCGCCGCCGGCGACATCGTCTTCGACGGCCGCTCGATCACGACGCTCCATCCCGAGGCGATCGTGCGCCTCGGGATCGCCCACGTGCCGGAAGGCCGCCGCGTGTTCCCGGGCCTCACCGCGCGCGAGAACATCATGCTCGGCGCTTCGAATCGCGGCCGCGTCGACAAGTCGACGTTGCGCGAGGAAGCGGACGAGATGTTCGACCTCTTCCCGGACATCCGCCCGTTCGCCGACGCGCTCGGCTGGACGCTGTCCGGCGGCCAGCAGCAGATGGTCGCGGTCGCGCGCGGCCTGATGGCGCGACCGCGCCTGCTGCTGCTCGACGAGCCTTCGCTCGGGCTCGCGCCGGTGATCGTGCAGAAGGTGTTCTCGATCATCGCCGAGATCCGTCGGCGCGGCACGACGGTGCTGCTGGTCGAGCAGAACGCGCGCATGGCGCTCTCGGTCGCCGACCGCGGTTATGTCCTCGAGACCGGGCGGCTCGCCGCGCAGGGCCGGCCGGCCGAGCTGTGGTCCAACGACGAGGTTCGAGCCGCCTATCTCGGCGGCCGCATCGACAAGCCCGCGTGATGCCGCCGCGGGCCGGTCACGGCGGTCGCGGCGCCGAGCCCCCGGACTTCTTCGGGCCGTGCCGAAGCGGCCACTCGCGAGCGGCCGCTTCCGCTCAGCTCAATGCATCGGACGACAGTCGGACGATGATTCGGCGGCCAGCCGGCCAGCGTCCATCGCCGGAGGCAGCTTCGGATTGGTGCTGTGCCACGTGTCGGTCCACGTCGTCGGCCAATGCCCCCACATGTTGAGTTGCCCTAGCGCGTCGAGCAGGCCGAGGTATTGGAAGTAGTCGACGCCGTCGACATTGCGGGCGATCGGGCAGCCGAGCGTCACGACGCGCAGGCCGCGCGTGCACTCGGACGGCAGCGACAGAATCGCATTGCCGATTTGCAGCGCCCCCTTGCTGTGCCCGATCAGCAGCTTGAACGGCGGCTTGCGGTGCAGCATGAGCGCATGCAGCACGTCGGACGAACCCGACCCGAAACGGAACACCGGAGCGCCCTGGATCGTCGGCACGCCCGGCGCCGAAGCGGAAAGCTCGCGCCCGACCGTTGCCGTCTGCGGCGCCAAGCTGGCCAAGCTCCACTGGATCAGGCTGTTGGATCGCAGGAGATCGTGCATGCCGAAGCCGAACCAGCCGCCCAGGCCCTGCAGGACCACGTCCGCGACGCCGTAGCCGGGAACGATGGCCAGCACCGGCTGTCGCAGCGTCGCAGAGATGTCCCACGCGAACGCGGCGCTGCCGAGCGCGGAGCTGCCGACGCCGGTGATCGTGGCGATCTGCACCTGCCGCGTTTCATCATGGCGCGAGGCAAGGTACGCCTCGACGTTCTGATAGCGATGAACGTACGGCTGCGTCGTCGCGTCGATCAACAGCAGCGATCCCTCGGGATCGCTCAATGCATCGAAGTCGACGATCCGCGACGGCGGCTTGTCGCCAGCGGCGACCGTCGGCGCGTCGCGCGCCGCGAGCGCGGCGCCCAGACCCGGCGTGTCGTAGAAGATCGCGTCAAGCACCGTGTTGAACAGGCGACAGGCGCGCACCGCCGGCTGGACCCAGGCCATCGGCAACTCGAACGCGCCGAGCAACGGCCGCTCCGCCTGACGAACATCGTTCTTCGCGACAGCCATGAGCCGACTCCCGGCGATGCATCCTGGATCCGGATGCGACGTCGAACACTATCGCCGGTTTGCGTCAAGTTCATCCATTCTCCGGGTGATGCGGTCGAGTCCAGCGCGGGAGGCGCAATCCCAGCGCGCTGGAGGCGTCTCAACGTTGCCGGCAGCTGCCGTCCGTCCTGCTCGGCGGCCGGCGTTCCTCGAGACTCGAGGAGCTCTACCGATCGATTCAGGCGCGTTGATGCGGCGCACCCCGAACGGTCGATCGCGCAGGCTCGGAAATTCGTGATCGGCCAAGCGCAGGAGGTGGCGAGGCGCCGGAAAAGCCGACCGTGGCCGCGGCCGAAATCGACTTCGACGCGTCGACTATCGCGGCCGCGCACAATGGCATCGACCTAGGAGGCTCTCACATGATCACGATCCCATCGCGAACCGCTCTGGCGTACGGGTTCTGCTTCATCCTCGCTGCGGGCGCCACGGCGAGCGCCGTCGCCGCCGACCCGCCGGCCCACGTGCGCGGCACGATCGCTTCGACGACCGCGGACAGCCTCACCGTGAAGACGGCGCAAGGCAACGTCAAGGTCGCGACCGACCCATCGACCCGCATCTTCGGCATCGTTGCGAGCAGCGTCGCGCAGATCAAGGAAGGCACGTTCGTCGGCATCGCCAACGTGCCCGCCGGCTCGGGCGCTGCAAACGCCCTCGAGGTCGTCGTGTTTCCCGATGCCATGAAGGGGGCCGGGCTCGGCGACTACCCGTGGGACCTCGCCGCGCCCGGATCGTCGGTCGCGCAGAGCTCGGCGATGACGAACGGAACGGTGAAATCGACCGGCGCCGGCGGAGTGTCCACGAGTTCCGCAATGACCAACGGCACGGTCAAGAAGACTGCCGACGCGGGTGGTCTCACGCTCACCGTCGACTACGGCCAGGGCGAGAAGACAATCCGCGTTCCAGCCGGCGTGCCGGTGGTCGGGATCGTGCCGGCCGACTCGAGCAAGCTCGTGCCTGGGGCGCACGTGTTCGTCTCGACGAAGAAGGACGCACCGGGGACTGCCGCCTTCATCTCGGTCGGCATCAACGGCATCGTCCCGCCGATGTGACCTGTCGCTTCGACGCGCGCCGCGAGCGGTCGCGAGGCTCCTAGTCCGCGGTGATCCGGCGCTGCGCAGCGACCTGCTTCCAGCGCCGCAGATCGTCTGCCACGAGCGCCGCGAACGCGCTGGCCGTCATCGCGGTCGGCACGGTGCCGTCGGGCCCGAGCACCGCGCCCAGCTCGGGCGACGCGGCGATCTCGTTGATCTCGCGGTTCCATCTTCAAGGCCGCTTTGCAGGTGGCCGACATCGATCACGCCTGCGACGCGGTCGGCGGCGCGTAGCCGACGACGCCGTTCATCGATCGACCGCCGACCGAGACGCTACGCGCGCGACGCCCGCAATCGAGGAGGCGGCCGCTCGGAGAGC
>JASLGD010000535.1 GCA_030150305.1 Caldimonas sp.
TCTCGCCGTCAGGAGCGCGCGTCAGATCCAGACATCACCCTGCCGTTTTGAGCCCCTTGGTCTCAAGTTTTCGGGAGGCCACGGGGATCGATCATCATCAGCTTCACGTCGCGCTCGGCATCCCTAGAACAAAGCAGAGGCAGGCCACCGACCCCATGCCGCGCAAGGCGCATCGAATGTGGTCAACTTTAGTCTCGCATGGCGCGAAGTAAACATTCCACTAGGTCTTTGCGCGAATCAAATCAGCCACCTTGTGAGCGCCGACGATGGCGGTACGGCACGTGCTGATCCATGAGGGATTCGGCGCCCGCTTCGCCTCGCCGGTGCCGACGGCCAAGCCCCCTGGCGCGCGGCTGCTTGAGGCCTGCAGGCCCAAGCTCAACCGCCGCCTTGGGTTCTGTGATCACCTGGCCTTCTCGCAGTGGATCCGCCTCGAAGCTGAACCTGGCCTCTTGAAGTTCTGCGAGCGCCCTGCCCGCGTCGACGGACATCCGGAGACGTGTGTCTCATAGATTTCGGGGTCCGACGAGCAGATAGCCACGGGCTCCTCCCGCTCGAGTCGCGCCATAACCTCGCGGTGCAGGACGTCGACGGACTCGCCGTCCACGTGGTGCCGCTGGCGGAGTTGGCGGCGGCGCGGAAGTGGACCGCCGACAGGGGTCGCATGCTGTCCGTCATCAGCGCCACGCGCTCCGCGGTGACCAAGTCGCTGAGCAAGCGCCCTCCTTGACCGTCGAGCCACAGCCGCTGGCTCGCCTCGAGCGCGACTTTTTGGGCGGCGACGCGGCGGTCGTGCTGGTGCCATTTTCGAGTTGCATCGCAAGGGGCAAGCGAAAGTTCACGCCGAACACGGCGTCGCTCCCGAGGAAGCAGTCGCCGTCGAGGAACAGGTGCGACACGAGATGATCGCGCAGGTTCGGCCCCGCTTGACAAGCGGAACGCCCACCTCGCGGCAGACCGTTTGGCGCGTTCTGCAAGAGCACTGGCGTCTTTTGCTAGTTACACCCAGCAGCCGTTGGGCCAGACTGAATCGTGAGCTGATGGCCTAAGGGCCTCGCGACGTTGATAGCCCAACCGCATGAAGGAGACACAGATGAAGACACATGACGCGACGACGCCGGCACGAGCCTTTGATCGCGCCTATATCAACGGCCGGTTCGTCACTCTGCACGGAACACAGGTCGTCGATCTGGTGAACCCGACCGACAACAAGATCATTGGCAAGGTCACCATGGCGGACGAGATCGACACCCGAAGAGCCATCGGTGCTGCGAAAGAGGCCTTCGAGGCCTTTTCGCAAAGCAGCAAGGAGTACCGGATGGAGCTTCTGCAGCGGCTGCACGACGCTGTGGCCAGGCGAATGGATCAACTTGTCGAAGCGACGGTCGTGGAATACGGCGCTCCGCAAGACCGGGCGAACGGCTCCAATCATCTCGCGGCGAACATTTTCCTGCACTTCAGGAAAGTCCTCGAAGAGTTCGATCTGGTCAAGACGGTCGGCACCTCGCAGGTCGTGATGGAGCCGGCCGGCGTGGTGGGCATATTCACGCCATGGAACTCGAGCGCCGGTTCGATTGCGATCAAGGTGGCGCCCGCACTCGCTGCCGGATGCACGGTCGTCATCAAGCCCAGCGAGATGAGCGCCATGCAAACCGAAGTGTTGATGGACGCCTTTCATGAAGCCGGGTTGCCTCCAGGCGTCATCAATGTCGTGACCGGTCTCGGCGAGATCGTCGGGACGGCGCTAGCGCAAAGTCCGGACGTTCAGAAAATCGCCTTCACCGGCTCGACGCAGATCGGAAAACTGGTCGCCAAGACGTCCCTGGACACGATGAAGCGCTTGACGCTCGAGCTCGGGGGCAAGTCCCCGAACATCATCCTGGACGACGCCGATCTCTCGACGGCGATCCCGATGGCCATCAACGCCTGCTTCCTGAACAACGGACAGGCCTGCATTGCGGCCTCGCGTCTGATCGTGCCGGAGGACCGCCTCGACGAAGTGAAGCGATTGGCTAGGGCGGCGGTCGGAAAGATCAAGACGGGCGATCCGAGGGACAAGGATGTCACCCTCGGTCCGTTGGCCAGCACAAAGCAGTACAACCGCGTGCAGGAGTACATCAAGTCCGGCATCGAGCAAGGTGCCGAGCTCGTCATCGGCGGGGAAGGTCATCCCCAGGGGCTCGAAGGTGGAAACTTCATCAAGCCCACCGTGTTCGCCAACGTCACCCGCGAGATGCGGATCGCGAAGGAAGAGATCTTCGGACCTGTCCTGTCGATACTGACGTACAAGACGGAGGCAGAGGCCATCGAGATCGCCAACGACACCGAATTCGGCCTCATCGCCTACGTCAGCTCGGCGGACCCGGAAAGGGCTCGCGGTGTGGCGCGCAAACTCGCCGCAGGTCGCGTCCTGATCAACACCCTGAGCCACGATCCGTTTGCTCCCTTCGGTGGGTTCAAGCAATCGGGAATCGGTCGGGAAGGGGGGATTTTCGGGCTGCAGGAGTACCTGGAACCCAAGGCGATCATCGGCTGATTCGAGGAAGATGCTGGCAGCGCGATCGCTTCCGCACGAAACGCCGGCGAGAGAAGAGATGACCGTCCACGTGCAAGACCGCTTCAAGGTTGCGAACGCCTTTTGGAGAGGGCTCGGCAAGATTGGGCTCACGCCGGCGGCGGTGCTGCGTCAGGCTCGCCTGCCACTGACCGTCTACGACGGCAGGAAGAACCTCGTGACAACGGCGCAGTTCTTCGCACTCTGGCGTGCGGTGGGCGAGCTTTCCGCGGATCCGGCTGCCGGCATGAAGATCGCGACCCAGATCGACGTCGGCGATCGGCCACCGTCGACGATGGCGGCGCATTACGCCCGTGACTTCAGGGATGCGCTCACCCGCCTTGCTCGCTTCAAGCAGCTCTGTTCGCCCGAGGAGCTGCAGATGACGGTGCGCAAGGACGAGTGCGTGATCGAGCCGCTCTGGCTCCAGGCGCAGGAAGAAGCGCCGCCCCCGCTGACAGACGCCACCTTCGTCTCGATCGTCGAACTGGGTCGCCGCGGCACGGGGCATTGGGTGACGGCGAAAAGGGTCGAGCTGAAGCGCAGCGCGAACGCGACAGGCGTCCACGAAACTTATTTCAAGGGCCCGATCAAATTCGGAGCGCGACGGAATGCGCTCGTCCTGCACGCGACCGATCTCGACCGGCCGTTCCTGACCTACAACGCCGAGTTGCTCGACATGCTGAATCCGCAGCTCGAACGCGCGCTCCAAGAGCGGCGCGCGCAAAGCTCCATCAGCGAGCAGGTGAAATGGACTCTCCGACGCCTGCTTTCGGCAGGGCGGCCGGGGGTAGCGGCCGTGGCGCGCGAGCTCGGGCTGAGCGACCGGACCTTGCAGCGGCGAATCATCGATGACGGCGCGACCTTCCGGCAGTTGCTGCTCGGGGTGCGACAGGAGCTGGCGCACGAGTACCTCGACCGCCCGGGGATGGATGTTACGGAAGTGGCATTCCTGCTCGGCTACGAGGATTCGAACTCCTTCTATCGGGCTTTCCGAACGTGGGAGGGGACGACACCCTCGCAGCTGAGGGCAGCACTCCGACGATCTGAGACTAGGCAATAACCGCTTCGCGAGCTTTAACGACAACGATCGCGGCATTGCTCGTAGCGCTCATGCGCATCACACCGTATCAGTCTGGGATGCGAAGCGCGTCGTCTATCTGCGCGAGACTGCCCTCGAGCTGAGTAATGTCTTGATGCGAGATCTGACTCTCGCTCAAGTTGAGAGTCGAAAAAAAGCGTGCAGCTTGCTCCCGAAAGCGGTCGTAGATGTCAGTCCGCTGGTTCTCAGGTGCAATGCCCGACCCCAGTGCTAAGAAGTAGGGCCTCAGTTAATGCATTGCCCCGGACGGTTGCTGGAAGCGGAGCAGCTTGCTCCAGTGCGCTCAGTAACCGGCGGAGAACACCGGCGCACCAGGCGTCCAAGACGTTGTCAGCAACAACCCGTACAGAGCGCACGGTTGCAGCGTCCTCGCGCTCCGAGGTACGGGCCGAATACGAGGATCGAACGGACGGTCGCAGCGCTTCCTTGTTCGTCATGGCGCGGAGAATCCGCGAGCGATGCACCTGTCGTCCGAAGGGCGATCCGCATGTCGCTCGGAAGACAGCGGCTGCCTGCAACTCGCCGGACGACGCCCGCGGTCCGCAGCGCGTGGCTGTGGCGCCCTGGTGCCCCCGGGGCTTCGCCATCAGCGGGTAATCCATATCTCTAGAGATTTACGACGCGTTGCGGTAGTGGCCTGACTTATGTGCAGAAGCCGCTTGCCAGCGGGGTGGCGGTCATGGCGAGAGGTTAGGTGTCGAAGCCAACCTACCCGTGAAGGGTCGAGCCGCCATGACTGCCACTTCCAAGGTTAAGCCCTCTGTCCTGCCTGCAGAAGCTCTGCTGGGCCAGGAGCGAGATCTGTTCAAGCAGCTGCTCAAGGAGTCACTGCAGGAAGTGCTCGAAGCGGAGATGACCGAGGTCATCGGAGCTTCGAGCGGCCAGCGTACCGAGCTGCGCTCGGGCTACCGGGCGGGCTACTACAGCCGCAGCCTCGTCACCCGCATCGGCAAGCTCGAGCTGCGCATCCCGCGCGACCGCCAGGGCGGTTCTCCACCGAGCTCTTCGAGCGCTACCAGCGCTCGGAGAAGGCGTTGGTCTCGGCCCTTGCGGAGATGTACGTGCAGGGCGTCTCCACGCGCAAGGGTCAAGGCGGTGACCGAAGAACTGTGCGGGCATGCCTTCTCCGCCAGCACGATCAGCCAGATCAACAAGGGCCTGGACGCGGCGCTGGCGCGCTTTGCCGGCCGGCCGCTGGAGGAGGAGTACCCCTACCTCATCCTCGACGCGCGCTACGAGAAGGTCCGCATCGACGGCGTGATCCGCTCGCAAGCGGTGCAGATCGCCATCGGCATCAACTGGGAGGTCGCCGCCAGGTCTTGGCCGTCGAGCTTGCCAACCGCGAGAGTGGTCCGCATCTTCCCCAATCCGGCTTCGTGCCTTCGCCTCGTACGGCCCTGTGCGCCGAAACGCACGAGACCTGGCTCGAAGACAACCGCTACATCAACATGGAACTGCTCAAGGAGCAAAAGAAGGCCGCCATGAAGCTGGCCGCCTAATCAACGTCCCTCAAGCCGTGATCGCGCTTCTGCACAACTTGACAGACACAACCCTGCACGGGCCGGTCTGGACGCCTCATTGGCGGTCAAACTCGACCGTGCCGGTCCGGCTGAAACATACAGGCCGCTGACTCGCGACCTCACCCGTCCAGTAGGGCCGCAGGGCAGCTGCCCGGGAAGCCCCGGCCTTATCGCGCGCCGACCTCCGGCTGCGGCGCCGATGAGCGCAACTAGCTCAGGCGGGTTCGTTGCCGCACGCCTCGTGCCCAATTCTGACGGCCGCGCGGCCAATCAGTCGGCTGTCAAAAACCCATTTTCCGTTGGCCACCGCGCCCAAACGGCGTCGGCCACGGCTCGCGGGTCCGAAGCGGCTCGCGTCTCGAATATGAGCTGTCCGAGCTCGAACAACTGCTCCGCTGTTGCGGGCGCCCCCAGCTCGCGGAGTCTCGCAGCGAAATCGTCCACCCAGACGAACCGATCGAGCGAAATCGCACCCATGGCCGTGTCCAACGACTACCGGGTCCAGCGTAGACGCGACATCAGCCGTAGGGGCACGGGGGCTCTCTTCGGCGATCAATCGTGCACCGGCGGCGCCCGCGCCGCAGCTGTCGGGGCGCCACATCGGCAGCTGAAGGCCACGTCGACCCGCGATCCGTCATTGCGACGGCCGGTTACGCGAACCCGCTTTGCAGAATCGGAGCGGGCCATTTTCGGCAGCCACTCACTGCAGATCTCTGCTGCGTCGACGCCGTCGGCAAGCAAGTGCTCCAAGTGGGCGTAGATGTTGTCCGAGATGTCAAAGCACTGGACGGCGCCGCTCTCTAGATAGATGCGAACGTGGATCGAGCCTTCTGCAGGCTTGCCGCGTTGACCCATTCAACACTTGTCGACGGCCTTGGCCGAGGCCTGCGGCAAAATTCGAGCCCGCACGCGGCGAAGGCGCCGGACTGGCCCCCCAGATCCCTGCCGGCCCTGGCGATGCCGGGAGATATCTCTGTGGATCAACGGCCGACCGACCAGCAGTAACGCTCGTGCCGCTGGCGTGGCTCACACCTGCGAAATCCAACTAGGCGGAGCGAGCCGGAGCTAGCTGGCGAATGCTTAAGCCCTGTCAGGACAATTCTGTGGCTTTGAGACCGCCTCGCTGTGGTCCACCGTTGGCACCCCTTGTGGCGGAGGCTCGAAGATCTCTGGCTGGGTGTCCGGCGCCCACGGATCCGGGATGTCGTGATTGGGGTCGTACTCGGCCTCGGAGGAGCTCTCGTACGCGGCCAGGAACCTGTCGAGCCAGACTTGGTCTTCCGGCGACGTCGGGCCGCCCTTCGACAGCAACTCGTTTGCGAGGAAAAGCTCGTTTTCGTACCTGGCCTCGAACACCGACCGGACGGTCGGCGTCGCCTCTGGTCGACGGGAGACCGCGCCCGAGAACCATCGCTTCAAGTAGGCCCGAATACGCGAGACGAGACCCAGGTTCCAAGCGAGACGTCGCAGGAACGTTGTCTCCTCGCTTCTCGCAGCTTGTCTGTCCCGCACCGCTCTCCCGATAGATCGCAGGTCAAAGCGCC
>JASLGD010000559.1 GCA_030150305.1 Caldimonas sp.
GACGGCATCGCGTTCGAGCGGCACCTCTTCCACTCGCTCTTCGCGACCGAGGACAAGAACGAAGGGATGGCCGCCTTCCTCGCCAAGCGCAAGGCCGACTTCAAGCACCGCTGAAGTCCTCTCCCGCTCGCGGGAGAGGGCCAGCGTGGAGGGCGGTTGTCCCCTCTCCCGCTCGCGGGAGAGGGCTAGGGGGAGGGCGCTTCGTTGCGCAGCGCCGGGAACAGCAGCACGTCGCGGATGCTCGGCGCATCGGTGAGCAGCATCACGACGCGGTCGATGCCGATGCCGCAGCCGCCGGTCGGCGGCATGCCGATCTCGAGCGCGCGGACGAAGTCGGCGTCGTAGTACATCGCTTCCTCGTCGCCGGCCTCCTTGTTGGCGGCTTGCGCGCGAAAGCGCGCCGCCTGGTCCTCGGCGTCGTTGAGCTCGGAGAAGCCGTTGGCGAACTCGCGGCCGGTGATGAAGAGCTCGAAGCGCTCGGCGACGCCCGGCTCGCGGTCGGACGCGCGCGCGAGCGGCGAGACCTCGACCGGGTAGTCGACGATGAAGGTCGGGTTCCAAAGCTGCTCTTCGACGACCTCCTCGAAGAGGCCGAACTGCAGCTCGGGCAGCTTCCAGTGCGCCGGCACGTCGGCGCCGAGCGCGCGCAGGCGTGCACGCAACGCGTCGGCGCTGCCGGCGTCCGCCTCGCCGACGCCGCCATGGCGCACGATCGCTTCCTTGACGGTCATGCGCGCGAAGCGCGCGTCGAGGTCGACCTCGCGGCCGGCGTACGTCAGCTTCGCCGACCCCGCGGCCTCGCGCGCCGCGTGGCGGAGCACCTCCTCGGTGAAGTCCATCACGTCCCGGTGGTCCCAGTACGCCGCGTAGAACTCCAGCATCGTGAACTCGGGGTTGTGGCGGACCGAGATGCCCTCGTTGCGAAAGCTCCGGTTGATCTCGAAGACGCGCTCGAAGCCGCCGACGATCAGGCGCTTCAGGTAGAGCTCGGGCGCGATGCGCAGGAACATCTGCTGGTCGAGCGCGTTGTGGTGCGTCACGAACGGGCGTGCATTGGCGCCGCCCGGGATCGGATGCAACATCGGCGTCTCGACCTCGATGAAGGCGTGCTCGACCATGAAGCGGCGGATCGACGAGAGCGCCTTGCTGCGCGCGACGAAGCGCGCGCGCGCCGACTCGTCGGTGATGAGGTCGACGTAGCGCTGGCGGTACTTCTGCTCGGCGTCGGCGAGGCCGTGGAACTTGTCGGGCAGCGGGCGCAGGCTCTTCGTCAGCAGCCGCAGCCGGGTGACGTGCACGGTCAGCTCGCCGGTCCTGGTCTTGAAGAGCGTCCCCTCGGCGCCGACGATGTCGCCGAGGTCGAGCTGCTTGAACTGCGCGTACGCGTCGTCGCCGACCGCGTCGACGGCGACGCGCAGCTGGATCCGGCCGGTCGCATCCTGCAGCGTCGCGAAGCTCGCCTTGCCCATCACGCGCTTGAGCATCAGGCGGCCGGCGACCGACACCGACAGTGCTTGCGGCTCGAGCACGGCGTTGTCGAGGTGGCCGTGGCGGCGCACCAGCTCGGCCGCGCGGTCCTTCGGCTTGAAGTCGTTCGGGAACGCGACGCCGCGCGCGCGGATCGCGGCGAGCTTCTCGCGGCGCTCGGCGACGAGCGCGTTGTCGTCGCTCGTCGCGGCGGCGCGCGGCGCGCCGTCAGGAGTCGCGGCCATGGACGTCGGTGAAGCGCCGTCCGCTCGGGCGCGGGTCGCGTCGCCCGCCAAGCCACCGAGGGGTGCGGAAGCGGACGATCCGCCAGTAGAGGAAGACATAGAGCAGGATGAAGAGGAGCAGGAAGACCGAGAGCACGCGCGTGCTGTTCCACCACAGGACGCTCGGGATCACCGACATCAGGCAGAGCATCCACAGGTACGGCGACGTCATCGAGTTGCGCTGCACGCGCCTGCGCTCGCCGACACCGGGGCCGAAGTTGAGGCGGATCAGGCGGCGGTGGATGAGCGTGTGCAGGTGGATGCCGTCGGGCTGCGCGGTCGCGACTCCGCGCAGGACGCGGCGGCGGTACATCGTGAAGATCGTCTCGAAGATCGGATACGCGCAGAGCAGCAGCGCGAAGATCGGCGAGACGGCGGAGTTCCGCGACAGCAGCAGCACGCTCAGCTCGGCGAGGACGAAGCCGAGGAAGTACGCGCCGCCGTCGCCGAGGAAGATCAGCCCGGCGGGGAAGTTCCAGACGAAGAACCCGAGCACCGCGCCGGCGGCGATCAGCGCGGTGCCGGCGACGAACGCGTCGCCGGTCTGGAACGCGACGTACGCGATCCCGAGCAGCATCAGCAGCACGCACATCGACGCCAGGCCGTTGAACCCGTCGATGATGTTGATGGCGTTGGCGACGCCGGTGACGCAGAGCAGCGTCAGCGCGATCGCGGCGGGAAACCAGACGATGAGGTGGTCGACGCCGGGAATGTCCGTGTGCAGGATGACTCCGTCGAGCAGCCAGACCGCGAGCGCCGCCGAGATGCACGTCGCGAGCAGCCGCCAGCGCGCCGCGACTGCCTTCGTGAGGTCCTCGGCGATGCCGAGCAGGAACGCGGGCATGCCGCACGCGACGAGCAGCCAGAACTTCGGGGCGGCCTCGCTCTGCGCGAAGTTCGCGAACACGCCGGCGACGACCATCGCGATGAGGACGCCGAGGCCGCCGATGCGCGGCACGGCGCGGGTGTGGAATTTCTGCGGCCCGGAGAAGTCGTGGTCGGCCGACCAGGCGTGGAGCGCAGCCGAGCGGACGACGACGAGCGTCACCAGCAACGACGTGAGAAACGAGACGACGAAGTAAGACATGTCCGGCGCTGGGAGCCCGCTATTGTGGCCGCTCGGGCGGGCCTTCCGGCGCCGGTGTTGCGCGCAGTTCCCAGCGTGTCGATCGCTTCCCGTGCCGACCGTAGAATTTCTCGCTTTGCCGGGTGACGTCCAGGCGGATCCTGCCCCGGCGGGCCGGGCGCTCGTCTCAGGCGCGCGCGAAGAACTGCGGCACCTTGCGCAGGATCTTGCAGGTCAGCGTCAGTGCGCCGCCGACTCGGTGGCGTCGCAGCACGAGCAGGTCTTCCTTCGACTTGCGCATGAGCGCGCTCGCCGATCGATTGCTCGCGCCGCCCGTCCGCATGCGGACCAGGACGGCCGGCACGTACGCGGCGCGGATCCCGGGCTGCGCGAACAGCCGCAGCATGAAGTCGTAGTCGCCGGCGATGCGAAGCGCCGGATCGAAGCCGCCGATGCGCTCGACGACGCGCCGGTGGACGTAAAGCGTCGGATGCGGCGGCATCCAGCCCCGGCGCAGCGCGCCCGGAGAAAACGCGCCGGTGCGCCAGTACCGCACCGGAGACGACCGGCGGGAAGCATCGACATAAACGAGATCGCCGAACACCGCGTCGGGGCGATCGCGGGCGGCGTCTGCGATCAGCGCAAGCGCGGCCGGCGAGGCGAGCTCATCGTCGCCATTGAGGAAGCCGACGTATTCGCCTGTGGCAAGGCGCAGCCCCTTGTTCATCGCGTCGTAGATGCCTGCGTCCGGCTCGGAGATCCAGTGGGCGATTCTGGATGCCCGTTGCGCGAGGATCGCCTGCGTGCCATCGGTCGAGCCGCCATCGATCACGATGTGCTCGATGTCGGGATGAGCTTGTGCCGCCACCGAGTCGAGTGTGTCGGCGATCGTCGCTGCGCTGTTGAACGTGACGGTAATGATCGAAATCTTCATCTAGTCGTCGCGGGGCCATCGATTCGACAGCGCTGCCCGCGCGCAGTGCTCGCGTTGCCGGAGACCGGTGGACAATGGCCTTCGAGCAGACTCAGATCGAGCGACGACCCATGACCAAGATCTACAAGGAGAGCTTGCACCCTCTTGGCTATTATGAAGCTCTCCCCAAGCCCTCCGAGCAGGAGCTTGGCGATCACTATCGAGAGAAGTACTTCCAGCAGGCGCAAGGCGGTTACTCCCCGGAGTACCTTCCCGACGAGTTGAAGTACTTCCGCAACGTCGCCCGCGTCGCGCTGGCGATGTGCGAAAAGCTCGGCGTCGACGCCTCCTTGCTTGACCTGGGCTGTGGCGAAGGTTTCTTCTCGAGCGCTTTTCGCTCCTTCGACTGGCGCGTTGCGTGCTGCGACTTCTCGGAATTCGGGATCAAGAAACACAACGAACACCTGTTGCCGTTCTTCCGAGCGGGCGATCTCTATGGGTCGATCGAAGCGTACCGGTCGGAGGGAGCCGGCTTTGGCTTGATC
>JASLGD010000007.1 GCA_030150305.1 Caldimonas sp.
CGCGTGAACGAGATGTATTGCTGGCCTTGCAGGTTGGCGCGGAAGTACTGCGCGTCGCCGAGCGGTGCCCAGTCGAGGTTGACGCGCATGTAGCGGCCGGCCGTCGGCACCAGCGCGCTGTCGCGATTGTCGCGCGTCCAGCCGATCGTCAGCGGCACCGAGCTGCTCGTCTCGCCGAACTGCTCGCGGTAGAGGAAATAGCTGTTCGGCAGCGCCTGCGCGCCCTGGATCTCGGTGCGCTCGGCGCCGATGCCGAAGAAGACGGTGTCGTACTCGCTGAACGGCACGCCGAAGCGGACGGCGAAGCCCGGCGTCACGAGCTTGTACTCCTCGCCCTGGCTGTTGATCGGCCGGCTGGTCCGGTAGTACACGTCGAACGCGCGCGAGATGCCGTCGATGGTGAAGTACGGATCGACGGTGCTGACGACGAGCGTGCGGTTGTACTTGCTCGTGTTCACCTCGAGGCCGAGGTAGTTGCCGGTGCCGAAGATGTTCTCCTGCCGGATCGCGGCCGTCAGCGAGAGCTTGTCGGCCGACGAGTAGCCGGCGCCGAGCGAGAGGTTGCCGGTCGGCTTTTCCTTGATCGTGACCGTCATGTCGACCTGGTCGGCCGAGCCGGGCACCTCGGTCGTGTCGACGCTGACCTCGCTGAAGTAGCCGAGCCGGTCGACGCGGTCGCGCGAGAGCTTGATCTTGCGGCCGTCGTACCACGACGACTCGAACTGGCGGAACTCGCGCCGGATCACCTCGTCGCGGGTGCGCGTGTTGCCGGCGATGTTGACGCGGCGCACGTAGACGCGGCGCTGCGGCTCGGCGACGAGGGTGACGACGACGCGGCCGTTGAGACGGTCGATCTCGGGTCGCGAATCGACCTTCGCGAACGCGTAGCCGAAGGTGCCGAAGCGGTCGACGAAGGCGCGCGACGTCTCGGCGACGTCGGAGGCGCGGTACGGGCCGCCCGGCTTGATCGTCACCAGCGTGCGAAAGTCCTCCTCCTTGCCGAGGTAGTCGCCTTCGAGCTTGACCCCGGTGACGGTGAACGGCTGGCCTTCCTTGACGTTGATGGTGATCGCGATCTCCTGCTTGTCGGGAGAGATCGCCACCTGCGTCGAATCGATCTCCATCTCGAGGTAGCCGCGGTTCTGGTAGTAGGCGCGGATCGTCTCGAGGTCGGCGTTGAGCTTGGCGCGCGAGTAGCGGTCGCCCTTCAGGTAGAAGTTGAGCCAGCCGCCGTCGTTGAGCTCCATCAGGCCCTTCAGCGTCCGCTCCGAGAACGCCTTGTTGCCGACGATCCTGATCTCGCGGATCTTCGCCGGCGCGCCCTCGGTGATCGTGAACGTGACGTTGACGCGGTTGCGCTCCTGCGGCGTCACCGTCGTGACGACCTCGGCGCCGTACAGGCTCTTGGTCAGGTATTGGCGCTTCAGCTCCTGCTCGGCGCGGTCGGCGAGCGCGCGGTCGAACGGCAACCCTTCGCCGATGCCGAAGTCCTTCAGCGACTTGACCAGCGCGTCCTTCTCGAACTCGTGCAGGCCGACGAAGTCGATGTTGGCGATCACCGGACGTTCCTCGACGATGACGACGGCGACGCCGTTGTCGATGTCGATGCGGACGTCCTTGAAGAGGCCCGTCGCGAACAGGGCGCGCAGCGCGGCGGCGCCCTTTTCGTCGGTGTACGTGTCGCCGATCCGAAACGGCAGCGCCGCGAACACGGTGCCGGCGTCGGAGCGCTGCAGGCCTTCGACGCGGATGTCCTTCAGCACGAACGGCTCGACCGCGAGCGCGGCACCCGCGTGCATCAGGAGAGCGACGGCGACCGAAAAGGGAGAGAGACGGCGGGAACGCGGGCGAAAGGAACGAGTCGGGCGGGCGCGGGGAACGTCGAGATGCATGCCGTCGGTCATTGCAGACCCAGCAGGCGGGCCATGTCGTTGTAGAGCGCCAGGGACATCATCATCAGCATGATGGCAACCCCGCCGCGCTGCAGCCTGTCGAGCCACAGGTCCGAGACCTGACGTCCCGTCACGGCCTCGAAAAGATAATACATGAGGTGCCCGCCATCGAGGACGGGCAGCGGCAGCAGGTTGAGGACGCCGAGGCTCACGCTCACGACCGCGAGGAAGCCGAGGTAGTACGCAAGGCCGAGCCGCACCGACTGGCCGGCGTAGTCGGCGATCGTCACCGGCCCGCTCAGGTTCTTGAGCGACGCCTGGCCGACGATCATCTTGCCGAGCATCTTGATCGTCAGCGTCGACATCTGCCAGGTGTGCGTGACGCCGCTGGTGAGCCCCTCGAGCGGGCCGTAGCGGACCGAGACGAGCTCGGGCGGGCGGCCGCTTTCGATCTGCAGACGACCGACGCGCGCGCCCTTGTCGACGACGATCGCGGGCGTGACGACGAGGTCGAGCCGCGACCCGTCGCGCTCGACGACCCAGCGCATCGGGATCGGCTTGCCGGTGCTGCCGTGCGCGCGCGTGATGGTGATGATCTGCGAGAAATCCTCGATCGGTGCGCCGTCGATCGCGACGACGCGGTCGCCGCGCTTCAGCCCGGCCGCAGCGCCGGCGCCGGCGGCGTTGACGTCGCCGAGCACCGGCTCGCTCCACGCGTTGCCGAGGCCGACCTTCAGCATCGTCTTGGCATCGACGTCGGAAGCGGCGAGCGCGGCGAGGGCGAGATGCACGCGGTGCTGGCCGCGGCCGTCGCGCGCGCTGACGAGCAGGTCGATGTCCTCACCGCGCAGCATCGCCTGCGTCATCTGCCAGCGCAGATCGGTGAGCGAGCGCACGTCGTGCCAGTCGGAGCCCTCCTGCGACCACGCACGCACCCAGTCGCCGGCATGCATGCCGGCGCGCTCGGCGATGCTGCCCGCCGCCGGCGGCCCGAGCAGCGCCTTCGGCTCGTCGACGCCGATCCAGTTCGCCGCCGCGTAGAGCACGACCGCGAGCACGAGGTTGGCAACGGGTCCGGCGGCGACGATCGCGGCGCGCTGCCAGAGGGGCTTTCTGTTGAACGCGCGATCGAGCTCGCTCGCCGGCACCTCGCCTTCGCGCTCGTCGAGCATGCGCACGTAGCCGCCGAACGGCAGCGCGCAGACGACGAACTCGGTGCTGTCGGGCCGCGGCTGGCGACGCCAGAGGACGCGGCCGAAGCCGATCGAGAAGCGCAGCACGCGAACGCCGCACGCGACCGCGACGCGGTAGTGGCCCCATTCGTGGACGACGATGAGGACGCCGAGCGTCAGGATGAACGCGAGGATGGTGACCATCACCGACATGCGCAGGGGTATCGCCGCGCCGGCTGGACGATGCTCATCGGGCGAGCCCTTTCACGAATTCGGCGGCGCGCCGGCGCGCCTCCTGGTCGAGCGCGAGCAGCGACTCGAGCGAATCGGCCGCACCCGGCGAAGGCGGCAACGCCTCGACGGTGCGGCAGTTGACCGTGTGAATCCGGTCGAAGCGAATGGTTCCGGCGAGAAACGCGGCGACCGCCTCTTCGTTGGCGGCGTTGAGCACCGCGGTCGCTCCCGGCGGGGCGCGCAGCGCGTCCCAGGCGAGCGCGAGGCCCGGGTAGATCGCCGGGTCGGCGGGCTCGAAGGTCAGCGCCGCCAGCGTGCGCCAGTCGATCGCATCGGCGCCCGAGGCGACGCGGTCGGGCCAGGCGAGCCCGTACGCGATCGGCACGCGCATGTCGGGCGTGCCGAGCTGCGCGAGCACCGACTGGTCGCGGCACACGACCATCGAGTGGATGATGCTCTGCGGATGGATGACGACCTCGATCTGCTCGGGCGCGAGCTCGAACAGGAAGTGCGCCTCGATCACCTCGAGCGCCTTGTTCATCATCGTCGCCGAGTCGACCGAGATCTTGCGGCCCATGACCCAGTTCGGATGCGCACACGCCTCATCCGGAGTGACCCCGGCGAGCGTCGCCGGATCGCGGCCGCGAAACGGCCCGCCCGACGCGGTGAGGATGATCTTGGCGACGCGCTGCGGCCACGTCGAGCGGTCCTCGGGCAGGCACTGGTAGATCGCCGAGTGCTCGCTGTCGATCGGCAGCAGCGTCGCGCCGCCGCGCGCGACCGTGCGCATGAAGAGCGCGCCGCCGACGACGAGCGCTTCCTTGTTGGCGAGCAGCAGGCGCTTGCCTGCGGCAGCGGCGGCGAGGCACGGCGCCAGCCCGGCGGCGCCGACGATCGCTGCCATCACGGTGTCGACGTCGGGATGCGCAGCGAGCTCGCAGAGGGCGCCGGCGCCGCTCGTGACGGCGGTATCGACACCGGCGTCGCGCAACCGCGCCGCGAGCGCGCGCGCCTCGTCGGCGGTCGCGACGGCGGCATGCCGCGGCCGGAAGCGGACGCAGAGCGCGAACAGCTCGTCGAGCCTGCGGTTCGCGGTCAGCGCGAGGACCTCGAAGCGATCGGGATGGCGGGCGACGACGTCGAGCGTCGCGACGCCGACCGAGCCGGTCGCGCCGAGCACGCAGATGCGTTGCCGGCGTGCGCTCGAGTCTCGTGCGGCGCTCACAGCATCACCAGCGCGAGCGCGATCGGGAACACCGGCAGCAGGCCGTCGACGCGGTCGAGGATGCCGCCGTGCCCGGGCAGGAGCGCGCTGCTGTCCTTGGCGCCGGCGCTGCGCTTGACGAGCGACTCGCAGAGATCGCCGACGACGCTCATCGCGACGAGGAAGATGACGACGAGAAAGAGGCCGGGATAGCCGAAGCGGTTGGCGAGGATCGTGTAGAAGCTCTCCTCGCCGAACTTGCCTGCGGCGTCGATCGCGAGCCATGCGCACGCGACGAGGAGCGCACCGGCCATGCCGCTCCAGACGCCTTCCCAGCTCTTGCCGGGGCTGATCGCGGGAGCGAGCTTGCGCTTGCCGAAGGCGCGACCGCCGAAGTACGCGAAGACGTCGGCGGCCCAGACGAGGACGAACGCCGACAGGATGAAGTTGAGCCCGATCGCCTTCGCATTGGCGAGCGCGAGCCACGCGGTCCAGAGCGCGACGAGGCCGATCGCCCAGCGAAGCTGGCGCGGCAGCTTCGGCCAGCCGGCGACGCCGCCGCGCAGCACCCAGGCGCCGCCGAGCACCCAGATTGCGAGCGCGATCCACCACGCGAGCCGCGGCGCGGTCGTCGTCCAGCCGGCATAGAGCGCGGCGGCGCAGGCGCCGCCGAGGAGCAACGCGAGCGCGACCGCGAACGGGCCGGCGTCGTTCAGACGCGACCACTCCCAGCCGGCAAGCGCGATGGCGACCATCGTCAGCGCCGCGAACGGCCACACCGAATGAACGACGAGGACCGGGATCAGGAGGCAGAGCAGCACGAACGCCGTCACGATCCGCTGCTTGAGCATCGCCGCCCTACTCGCCGCTCGCGACCAGCTCGGCCGCGTCGGGGACGGCGCCGAAGCGTCGCTCGCGGCGCGCGTACTGCGCGAGCGCCGAGTCGAGCTCCTCGGTGCCGAACTCGGGCCAGAGGCAGTCGGTGAAGACGAGCTCGGAGTAGGCGACCTGCCAGAGCAGGAAGTTGCTGATCCGGATCTCGCCGCCGGTGCGGATGAAGAGGTCGGGGTCGGGCGCGTAGCTGAGCGCCATGAAGCGGTTGAGCGTCGGCTCGTCGAGCTCGTCGGGTTGCAGCCCGGCGGCGATCGCCTGCCGGCACGCCTGCACGATGTCCCACCGGCCGCCGTAGTTGAACGCGACCGAGAGCTGGATCTTGCTGTTGTGGCGCGTGCTGTCCTCGGCGTGCTGCCACGCCTGGCGCAGCTTGTCGGAGACCTGCGCGCGGTCGCCGATGATGCGCACACGCACGCCGTCGGCCGAGAGCTTGGCGAGGTACTTCGAGACGGCGACGAGGACGAGCCCCATCAGGCCCGAGATCTCCTCGCTCGGCCGCTTCCAGTTCTCGGAGGAGAACGCGAACACGGTCAGGTACTCGATGCCGCGCTCGGCGCACGCGTGCACCGTGCGGACGAGCGCGTCGACGCCCTGCTTGTGGCCGAAGAAGCGCGGCATGTGGCGCTTCTTGGCCCAGCGGCCGTTGCCGTCCATGACGATGGCGACGTGGCGCGGAACCGCCGGCGCCTGCTCGGGACGCTGGCCCATCAGACGGCCATGATCTCGGCTTCCTTCGCCGAGGTCAGCCGGTCGATCTCGCCGACGGTGCGGTCGGTGAGCTTCTGCAGCTCGTCGAGCGAGCGCCGCTCCTCGTCTTCGGTGATCTCCTTGTCCTTCAGCAGCTTCTTGGCGTGCTCGTTGGCGTCGCGGCGCAGGTTGCGGACGGCGATCTTGGCCTCCTCGGCGGCGTGGCGGACGACCTTCGTCAGCTCGCGACGGCGCTCCTCGGTGAGCGCCGGCATGGGCACGCGCAGCAGGTCGCCCTGCGCCGACGGGTTGAGGCCGAGGTCCGACTCGCGGATCGCCTTCTCGATCTTGGCGCCCATGCCCTTCTCCCACGGCTGCACGCTGATCGTGCGCGCGTCGAGCAGCGTCACGTTCGCGACCTGGCTGATCGGCACGTGCGAGCCGTAGTACTCGACGTGGACCTGGTCGAGCAGGCCCGTGTGCGCACGGCCGGTGCGGATCTTCTGCAGGTCGTTCTTGAACGACTCGATCGACCGGCTCATCTTCTGCTCGGCCGTCTTCTTGATGTCTGCGATCGTCATGGGATGTCCTCCCTACACGTGGACGAGCGTGCCCTCGTCCTCGCCCTGCACGACGCGCTTGAGCGCGCCGGGTTTGAAGATGCTGAAGACGCGGATCGGCAGCTTCTGGTCGCGGCAGAGCGCGAACGCGGTCGCGTCGAGCACCTGCAGGTGCTTGACGATCGCCTCGTCGAAGCTGATCCGCGAGTAGCGCGTCGCGCCGCGGTCCTTGTTGGGGTCGGCGGTGTAGACGCCGTCGACCTTGGTCGCCTTGAGCACGACCTCGGCGCCGATCTCGGCGCCGCGCAGCGCCGCCGCGGTGTCGGTCGTGAAGAACGGGTTGCCGGTGCCGGCGGCGAAGATGACGACCTTGCCTTCCTCGAGGTACTGGAGCGCCTTCGGACGGACGTACGGCTCGACGACCTGCTCGATGCCGATGGCAGACATGACGCGCGCGACGAGCCCTTCCTGGCGCATCGTGTCGGCGAGCGCGAGCGCGTTCATCACGGTCGCGAGCATGCCCATGTAGTCGGCGGTCGCGCGGTCCATGCCGACCGAGCCCCCGGCGACGCCGCGGAAGATGTTGCCGCCGCCGATCACGACCGCGACCTCGCAGCCGAGCTCGGTCACCTCCTGCACCTCGCGCACGATCCGAACGATCGTCGCCCGGTTGATGCCGTACGCGTCATCTCCCATCAACGCTTCGCCGGAAAGCTTGAGCAGGATGCGCTTGTACGCGGCCATGCGGTCGGGCTCCTGTGCTGATTCGTCAGGCCGGGCAGAAGTCTAGCCGCGGCGAGTGAAGTCTCATCAGGCGCCCTTGGCGGCGGCGACCTGCGCCGCGACTTCCGCAGCGAAGTCGCCAGTCTTCTTCTCGATCCCCTCGCCGACGACGTAGAGGGTGAAGGCGTGAATGCGGGTGCCCTTTTCCTTCAGCATCTGCTCGACCGTCTGCTTCTCGTTCTTGACGAAGGCCTGGTCGTGCAGGGCGAGTTCCTTCAGCCGCTTGGCGACGGAACCCTCGACGCGCCTGGCCACGATCTCGGCGGACTGCACGGGCTTGCCCTCCGCCTTTGCCTTCTCGGCGTCCTCGGCGGCCTTCTGCGTCGCGATCCTGCGCTCCTTCTCGACGATCTCGCTCGCCACGTCGCGCGACGAGAGCGCGACTGGCTTCATCGCCGCCACGTGCATCGCGACGTCGCGCGCCGCCGTCTCGTCGCCCTCGTACTGCACGAGCACGCCGATCCGCGTGCCGTGCAGGTAGCTCGCGAGCGGACCGCCGCCGGCGTAGCGCTGGAAGCGCCGGATCGTCATGTTCTCGCCGATCTTGCCGATCAGGCCGGTGCGAACGTCCTCGACCGTCGGTCCGAAGCTCTCGAGGCTGAGCGGCAGGCGGCTGAGCGCCTGGACGTCGGCCGGGTTCTCGTTGGCGACGAGCGTCGCGAGCGAGCGCGCGAAGGCGAGGAACGCCTCGTTCTTGGAGACGAAGTCGGTCTCGCAGTTGACCTCGACGAGCGCCCCCGTCGTGCCCGCGACCGAGGCCGCGACGACGCCCTCGGCGGCGATCCGCGACGCCGCCTTGCCGGCCTTGCTGCCGAGCTTGACGCGCAGCAGCTCCTCGGCGCGGTCCATGTCGCCGTCGGCTTCGCTGAGCGCCTTCTTGCACTCCATCATGGGCGCATCGGTCTTGGCGCGCAGCGCTGCGACCATGCTTGCGGTGATTGCCGCCATCGTCCTGCTCCTTCGTCCGGTCGCGCCGCGGGCGGCCGCGCCCTTCTTCGAGTTCGTGAAAAAGGGGCTGGATCCGCCACAGCCCCTCGGTGCGCCCGCCGCCTGCGGCGGGCCGGACGGGCCGTCAGGCCGAGGTCTCGTCGACCTCGACGAACTCGTCGCCCGAAGCGGCCGCGTGGACGACGTCGGCCGCGGCGTTCGCCTTGCCCTCGAG
>JASLGD010000045.1 GCA_030150305.1 Caldimonas sp.
TCCTGATCGAAGAGTGTCTTGATCAGTGTGACCCGGTTGATGCTGTCGGCGTAGCGCAGCGCTGCGCGCGACAGATTGACCAGGCTGGCAATCTGCTGGGCGGCCTGCACCGCACGTGGCTCGAACTCGAGCGCGCGAAACGTCTGCACCCAGGCGAACACGCCGCTGGCGAGCAGCAGCGCGAGCAGGAAGAACGTGCGCCAGAAGAGGCTGAGGGCGACGAACTTCTTGGCGACGCGCGGCGGCTGCGCCGCCTTCAGCCGTTCCGAGAGCGGAGTCGAGGAGGGCCGCTTCGCAGTCCGGGTCGCCACCCGGCGATCGTACTCAACGTCCGACGAAGGCTCGGTCTCGGCGAACGATCGACCGCGCGAGCGCGAGGGGCTGCGGAGCACGCCCACGCATCAGTCAGGACGCGCCGTCCGGAACGAAGACGTAGCCGACGCCCCAGACGGTCTGGATGTAGCGCGGCTGCGTCGGGTCGGGCTCGATCATCTTCCTCAGCCGCGAGATCTGGACGTCGAGGCTGCGGTCGAACGGCTCGAACTCGCGGCCGCGCGCGAGCTGCGCGAGCTTGTCGCGCGACAGCGGCTGGCGCGGATGGCGGACGAGCGCCTTCAGCATCGAGAACTCGCCGGTCGTCAGCGCGATCTGCTCGCCGTCCTTGGTCAGGCGGCGCAGCGCGAGGTCGAACACGAACGGGCCGAAGGTGACGGTCTGCGCGTCGAGCGCGGGCGCGCCCGGCGCTTCCATCGCTGGCCGGCGGCGCAGCACGGCGTGGATGCGCGCGAGCAGCTCGCGCGGGTTGAACGGCTTGGGGAGATAGTCGTCCGCGCCGACCTCGAGGCCGACGATGCGGTCGACGTCCTCGACCTTCGCGGTCAGCATGATGATCGGCGTCACGTCGTTGGCGGCGCGCAGCCGCCGGCAGATCGACAGGCCGTCTTCGCCCGGCAGCATGAGGTCGAGAACGATCAGGTGCACGGTCTCGCGCGTCAGCAGCCGATTGAGCGCCTTCGCGTCTTCGGCGAGCAGGACCTCGAAGCCTTCCTGCGTGAGGTAACGCCGCAGCAGGTCGCGAATGCGAGCATCATCGTCGACGACGACGATCCGATCCGGGCGGGCGTTGGCGGCTGTGTTCATCGATTCCCCATTTGTAACAATCGAGATTCTGCAAGGCTTTGCGGACCGATCCGGGCCGCATTGACGAGCCGTTACACATCGCGATGCCAATGTCGAGCAATCCATCATGAAGTTCACGCTGCGTGCGGCATGCGCCGCTTGCGTTCTCGTCACCGTGGTCATCGCGCAGCCCGCATTCGCGCAGATCCTGCCGACGCCCGAAGGCGTGCTCGCGTTGAGCGCGAGCGCGAGCGTCGAGGTGCAGAAGGACGTCCTCGCCGTCACGTTCTCGACGACGAAGGACGGCACCGATGCGAACGCCGTGCAATCGCTGCTCAAGCAGGCGCTCGACGCCGCGCTCGCCGAAGCGCGGCGTGCCGCGAGACCCGGCGGCGAGGTCGACGTGCAGACCGGCAACTTCGCGCTCTATCCGCGCTATGCGCCGCCGACGAGCTCGGGCCGCGCCGTGATCAGCGGCTGGCAGGGCAGCGCGGAGCTCGTCGTCCAGGGCCGCGACGTCGCCGCGATCAGCCAGCTGAGCGCGCGCATCGCGACGATGACGATCGCGCGCGTCGAGTACCGTCTCTCGCGCGAGGCGAGCCAGCGCGTCGAGGGCGAGGTCGCGGGGCAGGCGATCGCCGCGTTTCGCGCCAAGGCGGCCGTCTATGCGAAGCAGTTCGGCTACGCCACGTTCGCGATCCGCGAAGTGAACGTCGCGACGAGCGAGCCGTCTCCGGGGCCGCAGCCGATGCTGCGGATGCAGGCGCAGGCGGCGAGCGTCGCCGCCGAGCCGCTGCCGGTCGAGCCCGGCAAGGCGCTCGTCAGCGCGAACGTCAACGGCACGGTGCAGATGAAATGAGCGCAGCGAACGAGCCCACCCTGCGTCGCGTCCAGTGCCTCGACGCCGGCGGCCTGCACCGGATGGCGTACTGGCAATGGGAGCGTGCCGGCGGCGCGAGCGACCGCGTCCTCGTCTGTGCGCACGGCGTCTCGCGCCAGGGCCGCGACTTCGACGTCCTCGCGCGCGCGATGCAGGACGGCTTTCGCGTCGTCTGCCCCGACGTCGTCGGCCGCGGCGAATCGGATCGCCTGGCCGACCCGAAGGGCTACGCGCTGCCGACCTACGTCGCCGACATGGTGACGCTGCTCGCGCGTCTGGATGCAGACACCGTGCACTGGTTCGGCACGTCGATGGGCGGCCTGATCGGCATCGCGCTCGCCGGACTGCCGAACTCGCCGATCGCGCGCCTCGTTCTCAACGACGTCGGCCCGACGATCGATCCCGCCGGCCTCGCACGCATCGGCGAGTACATCGGCAAGACCATGACGTGGGCGAGCGAGGACGAGGCGGCCGACTACCTGCTGACGATCTCGCAGGGCTTCGGCCCGCACACGCGCGCCGAGTGGCTGGCGCTGACGCGACCGATGCTGCGCCGCGACGGCGATCGCTTCCGCCTGCATT
>JASLGD010000063.1 GCA_030150305.1 Caldimonas sp.
GATGCAGGCGAGCGAGCCGGCAGCGACGACGACGCGCTGACGCGCGCGCCGCGTCACGACGCTCACGCGCGCATCGCGTCGCGGCGATGGTGCGTGCGCCGCGCCGTCGCCTGGACGCGCTCGGCCGCCGCACGCGGCGGAGCGCCGCGACGACTGCGTGCCGACCGGCGCGTAGGCGTTTTCTTGCACGTCGATCAGCCGCGCGCCCGCACGCGCTGCCGGCGCCCTGCGCTAGCGCGCGCGCGCGGCGCCGCCTATGGTTCGCGCCGGTGCTGCGGCACCGACGCATCGATCGCGATGCGCCGGATCGACGAGGAGAACTTTCGATGGCTGACAACAAGACCCGGGGCCGCTCGGCCGACCGCAAGCGTCTCAACAAGAGCGAACCCTACGAGGTCGCGTACGCCAAGTCCGAGCGCGCCTCGCCCGCGCGCAAGGCCATGCTCGCGCAGAGCGTTGCCAAGCGCGCCGGCAGCGCGGGCAACGGCACGAGCGCGAAGCGCTCGGCGAACGGCGCGACGAAGCAATCGGCCGGCGCCAAGAAGGCCGCGCGATCGGGCACGCGCAAGACGGCATCGTCGTCGGGCAGCCGCAAGACGTCGTCGTCGCGCAGCTCGGGGTCGGGAGCGCGCAAGACGTCGTCGTCCGGCGCGCGCAAGTCTTCCGCTTCGTCCGGCGCGGGCAAGTCCTCCGCGTCGGGCGGCGCGCGCAAGTCGTCGTCGACGGCGCGCAAGTCGACCCGCGCAGCGAGCGGCTCGGCGTCGCCGGCGATGAAGCGCACCAACGCGACGCCGGCGATGCCGCGCGTCGCCAAGCGCGGCACGCCGCATCCGCCCAAGGCGGAGAAGACGGTCGAGAACACGGCACCGAAGACGATGCGCGAGCCCGACGCCGTCGACCTGCTGACCGACGACCATCTCGCCGTCACGGCGCTCTTCCAGCGCTACGAGCGGCTCGCCAAGCGCAGCGCCGGTGCCGATGAGCGGCGCGCGCTCGCGCAGCAGATCTGCGAGATGCTCAAGGTGCACACCGAGATCGAGGAAGAGATCTTCTATACGGCGGCGCGCAGCGCCGGCATCGACGCCGACAAGCTCGACGAGGCGAAGGTCGAGCACGCCTCCGCGAAGGACCTGATCGCGCAGATCGAAGGCGGCAATCCCGACGACGATCTCTACGACGCCAGGATGACGGTGCTCCGCGAGTACATCCAGCACCACGTCGTCGAGGAGCACACCGAGATGTTCCCGAAGTGCCGGCGCGTCGGCATGGATCTGGTCGCGCTGCGCGGCGAGCTCGAGGCGCGCAAGCTCTCGCTCGAGCCCGCGGCGGCCGCGGACACCGCAGCCGGCGAGACCCAGGACGAGCCGGGCCTGCTCTCGCGCCTCAGCGACAAGCTCTTCAGCTCGTCCGACGACACAGGCGAACGCCCGTCCGGGCGCGGCTGAGCGCGCCGCGCCGGCAGCGCACCGCGCTCCGTCGGCAGCACACCGCTCCGTCGGCAGCCCACCGCTCCGTCGGCAGCCCACCGCTGGCCGCCGGCAGCGCGCCGCGCCGCCAGCGGGCCGCGGCGTTCCGCCGGCACGGGCAGCGCGCGTCGGGGCGGTGCTTCTGCTCCAATCGGCGCCATGCGCAGATCGATCAGCGGCGTCGACCACGCCGTCGCGCTCGTGCGCGACCTCGACGCCGCGCGCGCCCGCTTCGAGCGGCTCGGCTTCACGGTCGCGCCGCGCGGCCGCCATCCGCCCGAGCTCGGCACCGGCAACCACACCGTGATGCTCGAGCGCGAGTACCTCGAGCTGATGGGCGTCCTCGCACCGACCGAGGCCAATGCGCGCTACCGCAACGCGCTCGAGCGACGCGAAGGGCTGGCGGCACTCGCGCTGCAGACGACGAGCGCCGATGCGGTCGTCGCCGAGATGGCCGCGGCGGGGGTCGTCCTCGAGGAGCCGGTCGACTTCGCGCGCCCGGTCGTGCTCTCGGACGGCACGCGCACGCAAGCGGCGTTTCGCACCGCGCACTTTCCGCCCGCCGCGGTGCCCGGGTTCCACGTCTTCTGCTGCGAGCACCGCACGCGCCACGTCACGTGGCGACCCGAGCTGCTCGGCCACGCCAACGGCGCGGTCGCGCTCGAGCACGTGCTCGCCGTGAGCGACGATCCGCGCGGCGACGCGACGCAGTGCGCTCGTCTGTTCGCAAGCGAGGTCGAGCGCGGCGCCGACGGCGCGAACGTCGTCGACACGGGCAACGCAACGATCCGCTTCCACTCGCAGCGCTCGCTCGCCGAACGCTTCGCCGGCGTCGACCTCGTCGCCGCGCCTGCCGCCGGCCTGGTCGGCCTCGCGCTCGCGACGACGTCGCTCGCTAAGGTGAGCTCTGCCCTCGCTGCGGGCGGCGTACGCAGCAGCCGGATCGCCGAGGGCATCGCGATCCCGCCGGGCGAGGCGTGCGGCGTGCTGCTCGTCTTCGCGGAGCGCTGAAGGGCGCGCGCGCTCAGCGCGCGG
>JASLGD010000158.1 GCA_030150305.1 Caldimonas sp.
CTGCGGATCGCGCGACCGGCCGAGGCGATCGCCCATCGCGCGCACGCGCTCGCGTTGCTCGAGCAGCGCCTGAACGCGGCGACGGCGCGTGCGCTGGCCGCGGGTCGCACGCGTGCCGATGCCGTCGCCGGACGGCTGCGCCATGCGCTCGCGATGGCGCGCTCACGGCTGGCCGCGCGCATCGACTCCGCGGCGGTGCGGCTGCATGCCGTCGATCCGCAGCGCGTCCTCGCCCGCGGCTACGCGCTGCTCGCGACGAGCGACGGCGCGCCGATCACGTCGGTCGCTGAACTGGTCGTCGGCGCGCCGGTGTCGGCGCGGCTGGCGGACGGCACCGCCGAGCTGACGACGCGCTCGGCGACGCCCACGTCGGCGACGCGGTGAGGGTCGCGGCGACCGCGCGCCTCGCTGCCTACAATGCCTCGACGACCACCGCCCGCCAAGAGGACCCCATGGAACACACGCTGCCCCCGCTTCCGTACCCGATCGACGCGCTCGCGCCGCACGTGAGCAAGGAAACGCTCGAATACCACCACGGCAAGCACCACAAGGCCTACGTCGACAACCTCAACAACCTGCAGAAGGGCACCGAGTTCGAGTCGATGGCGCTCGAGGACATCGTCAAGAAGGCGCAAGGCGCGATCTACAACAACGCCGCCCAGATCTGGAACCACACCTTCTTCTGGAGCTGCATGAAGCCGGGCGGCGGCGGCGAGCCGAAAGGCGCGCTCGCCGACAAGATCAAGGCCAAGTGGGGCAGCACCCAGGCGTTCAAGGAGGCGTTCGTCAAGAGCGCGGTCGGCAACTTCGGCTCCGGCTGGACGTGGCTGGTCAAGAAGGGCGACGGCAGCGTCGACATCGTCAACATGGGTGCCGCCGGAACGCCGCTGACGACCGGCGACACGCCGCTCCTCACGATCGACGTCTGGGAGCACGCGTACTACATCGACTACCGCAACCAGCGGCCGAAGTTCGCCGAGGCGTTCGTCAACTCGCTGGCGAACTGGGACTTCGCGGCGAAGAACTTCGGCTGATCCGGCCGGGGCGCCGCGCGGCGCCTCGGTCAGTGCGCGAACGGAGCGCCGCGGAGCTTGAAGCCCGGCTTGATGCCGTGCTTCGCGAACCAGCCCTGGTTCATCTCGAGGACGAAGCGCACCGGCTTCGTCGAGCAGTGGCTGTCGAGCGTCTGCGCCGCCATCTCGTCGGTGTTGACGACGCTGCCGTCGTCGGCGATGAAGGCGACCGCCAGCGGGATCAGCGTGTTCTTCATCCAGAAGCACTGCTGGCCCGCCTGCTCGAAGACGAAGAGCATGCCGTCGTTGGCGGCCATCGACGGGCGCATCATCAGGCCGATCTCGCGCTGCTGCGGCGTCGTCGCGAGCTGGGCGTTGATGACGTGGATTCCCGCCGTCAGGCGTGTCAGCGGAAGCGACTGCGGCATCTCCTGGGCCGACGCCCAGCCCGCGACCCAAAGCGCTGCGGCGACCGCGATCCGACGTGCCCAAACGTCCTTCATGCTGCTGCATCCGACATAGAATTTCGCGCTGCGCCGCCGTTCTGGCGGAGCCCTCCGGAGCTCCATTTTCATGTACCAGCACATCCAGGTGCCCGCCGCCGGGCAGAAGATCAAGGTCAACCCCGACTTCTCGCTGCAGGTTCCGGACGAGCCGATCATCCCCTATATCGAGGGCGACGGCACCGGCGTTGACATCACGCCGGTGATGATCAAGGTGGTCGACGCCGCGGTCGCGAAGGCGTACGGCGGCAAGAAGAAGATCCACTGGATGGAGATCTACGCGGGCGAGAAGTCGACCCGCGTCTACGGCCCCGACGTCTGGCTGCCGGCCGAGTCGCTCGAAGTGCTGCGCGACTACGTCGTCTCGATCAAGGGGCCCCTGACGACCCCGGTGGGCGGCGGCATCCGCTCGCTCAACGTCGCCCTTCGCCAGGAGCTCGACCTCTACGTGTGCCTCAGGCCGATCCAGTACTTCAAGGGCGTGCCGTCGCCGGTCAAGGAGCCCGAGAAGACCAACATGGTCATCTTCCGCGAGAACTCCGAGGACATCTACGCCGGGATCGAGTTCGAAGCCGAGAGCGACAAGGCCAAGCGGCTGATCAAGGTGCTGCAGGAGGACTTCGGCGTCAAGAAGATCCGCTTCCCGGCCACCTCGGGAATCGGCATCAAGCCGGTCTCGCGCGAAGGCACCGAGCGGCTCGTGCGCAAGGCGATCCAGTACGCGATCGACCACGACAAGCCTTCGGTGACGCTCGTCCACAAGGGCAACATCATGAAGTTCACCGAGGGGGCGTTTCGCGACTGGGGCTACGCGCTCGCGCAGCGCGAGTTCGGCGCGGTCGAGGTCGACGGCGGCCCGTGGTGCAAGTTCAGGAATCCGAAGAGCGGCAAGGACATCATCGTCAAGGACGTCATCGCCGATGCGTTCCTGCAGCAGATCCTGCTCAGGCCGGCCGAGTACTCGGTCATCGCGACGTTGAACCTGAACGGCGACTACATCTCGGACGCGCTCGCCGCCCAGGTCGGCGGCATCGGCATCGCGCCGGGCGCGAACATGAGCGACTCGGTCGCGATGTTCGAGGCGACCCACGGCACCGCGCCCAAGTACGCAGGCAAGGACTACGTCAATCCGGGCTCCGAGATCCTGTCGGCGGAGATGATGCTGCGCCACCTCGGCTGGGACAAGGCGGCCGATCTGATCATCACGTCGATGGAGAAGGCGATCCTCTCGAAGAAGGTCACCTACGACTTCGCCCGGCTGCTCGACGGCGCGACCCAGGTGTCGTGCTCGGGCTTCGGGCAGGTGATGATCGACAACATGTAGCGTCGACGCGGCGCGATGCGCCGCCGGCCGCCGCACGGCGGCGCTTCCTTAGCCGAACGGGCAGGCGACGGATCACGACGGGGCCTTGTGAAAAAGTCCCCGTGGTGCATATGCAATCGAGCGAAGCGCAGGAGCGCCAACTCGATAGAATGAATTCATGCCCGCCGACAAACCGCCTGTTCCGGTTGTCCGGCCGCGTTCCGACGACGGCCAGGGAGCGGTTGTGGCCGAGCGGAAGGCTCAGAAGACCGAGCCTCCGCCGATGTACCAGGTCATTCTCCTCAATGACGACTACACACCGATGGAGTTCGTCGTCATGATCCTGCAGGAGTACTTCAACCGCGACCTGGAGACGGCGACGCAGATCATGCTGAAGATCCATCACGAAGGTCGCGGCGTGTGCGGCGTCTATTCGAAGGACGTCGCCGGGACCAAGGTCGAATTGGTGCTCGCTGCCGCACGGCGCGGCGGCCACCCGCTGCAATGCATTTTGGAGTCCGCATGATTGCGCAAGAGTTGGAAGTCAGTCTGCACATGGCCTTCGTCGAGGCCAGGCAGCAGCGA
>JASLGD010000200.1 GCA_030150305.1 Caldimonas sp.
GAGCAGCTCGCGATCGCTGAAGCCCCGGATCGAGTAGTTCCACTCGCGCACGCCTTCGTTGCGCAGCCCCATGCCGATCAGGACCAGCGCGCGCGCGAGCCCGGGGTCGGCGGCGGCCGCGGCGCGCTCGGCGGGCGTCAACGGCGCCGGCTTGGGCGGCAGCGGCTGCAGCCGACCCCGGGCTCGCGCGCGCGCTGGTCCTGATCGGCATGGGGCTGCGCAACGAAGGCGTGCGCGAGTGGAACTACTCGATCCGGGGCTTCAGCGATCGCGAGCTGCTCGCCGCCGCGCAGCTCGCCTGCGATCGCGAGGTGTGGGACCGCTGCATCAACACGAGCGAGAAGACGCGCGCAGAGATCGACATCGACCAGCGCTACCCGACCCCGCTGCGCAAGGACGTCGCGGCGCGCGCGCGCGAGATCGGCCTCGATCCGGCGTTCGTCTACGGCCTCATCCGCCAGGAGTCGCGCTTCATCGTCGACGCGCGCTCGGGGGTCGGCGCGTCGGGGCTGATGCAGCTGATGCCGGCGACCGCGCGCTGGACGGCGAAAAAGATCGGCCTGCCGTACACGCCTGGCCAGATCACCGACCGCGACACCAACTTGAGGCTCGGCAACGCGTACCTGAAGCTCGTCCTCGACGACGCCAGCGGCTCGCAGCCGCTCGCGGCGGCCGCCTACAACGCCGGCCCCGGGCGGCCGCGCAAGTGGCGCGAGGGTCCGGTGCTCGACGCCGCTGTGTGGGTCGAGAACATCCCGTTCCCGGAGACGCGCGACTACGTCAAGAAGGTGCTCGCGAACAGCTGCACGTACGCCGCGGTCCTCGGTTCGCGCGGCACGATGATCCGCTCGCGCCTCGGCAAGACGATCGGGCCGCCCGACCCGAACGCGCCGCCGCCGGACAAAGACCTGCCCTGACGCACGCGGCCGCGGTCGGCGAGAATCGCCCCGCGCCGCGCGCGCCTCGTCTGCCCTCCGTGTTCAAGCTCCTCGTCCTCGGTGCCACCGGCTTCGTCGGCCAGAGCGTCTGCGAGCGCCTCGTCGAGCGCTCGGGAGCTGCCGGCGGCCGCATCCGCGTCGCGACGCGACGGCCGCAGCGGGCGCGCCACCTGCAGCTGCTGCCGACCGCCGAGGTCGCCGTCGGCGACGTCCACGACGACGCGACGCTCGACTGGATGCTGCGCGACACCGACGCGGTGATCAACCTGGTCGCGATCCTGCACGGCAGCGAAGCCGAGTTCGAGCGCGTCCACACCCGGCTGCCGCAGCGGCTCGGCGCGGCGTGCGCGCGCGTCGGCGTCCGCCGCGTCATCCACGTCAGCGCGCTCGGCGTCGCGACCGATGCGCCGAGCCGCTACCTCCGCTCCAAGGCGCGCGGCGAGGCGGCGCTGCGCGCGGCACCGCTCGATCTGACGATCGTGCGTCCGTCGGTGATCTTCGGCGAGCGCGACCGCTTCCTCAACACGTTCGCGCTGCTGCAGTCGCTCCTGCCCGCGCTGCCGCTGGCGAGCGCATCGGCGCGCTTCCAGCCGGTCTGGGTCGAGGACGTCGCCGCCGCGATCGCGCGCTGCCTCGACGACCCGACGACGATCGGCGAGACGATCGAGTGCGCCGGGCCGCGCGTCTACACGCTGCGCGAGCTCGTCGAGGCCGCCGGACGGTGGTCGGGCACGCCGCGCCCGGTGCTCGCGCTGCCGTCGGCGCTCGGCCGCTTGCAGGCCGCGACGCTCGAGCTCATGCCCGGGCGACCGCTGATGTCGCGCGACAACGTCGACTCGATGAAGACTCCCAACGTCGCGAGCGGCAAGCTGCCCGGGCTCGAGCGCCTCGGCATCGAGCCGACGCCGCTCGAGACGATCGCGCCGCGCTACCTCGGCCACGCGTTCGGCGAAGCGCGGCTCGAGGCGTGGCGCGCGCGCGCGCGGCGCGGCTGACGGCGGCCGATGCGCGCGCCGCATCGCGGCGTTGCCGAACCTGCATCGTCGCCGCCGTCGCGCCGGCCTAGCATCGTCGCTCCGCGCTCGGGAGACGTCGCATGCAGCTCTACATCGGCAACAAGAACTACTCGTCGTGGTCACTGCGCGCGTGGCTGCTGCTGCGCCAGGCGGGGATTGCGTTCACCGAGCGGCAGCTCCGCCTCGACTGGACTCCCGATTCGGCCTTCAAGCGCACGCTGCTCGCGATCGCGCCGAGCGGGCGCGTCCCGCTCCTCGTCGAGGACGACGGCTTCGCCGTCTGGGACTCGCTCGCGATCGCCGAAACCATCGCCGAGCTCCATCCCGAGCAGCGCCTCTGGCCCGCCGACCGGCGCGAGCGTGCGCGGGCGCGAAGCCTGTGCGCCGAGATGCACTCGGGCTTCACGGCGTTGCGCAACCGCTGCCCGATGAACATCGAGGCGTCGCTGCCCGAGGTCGGCAGGCGCGTCGCGACCGAGTGGCCCGACGTCGCCGCCGACCTGCAACGCATCGACGCGATGTGGAGCGAGCGGCTCGAGGCGAGCGGCGGCCCGTTCCTGTTCGGCGAGTTCGGCATCGTCGACGCCTACTTCGCGCCGGTCTGCTCGCGCGTTCGCACCTACGCGCTGCCGCTCGGGCGCGCGGCGCTGGCGTACGTCGAGCGCATCCACGCGCTGCCGGCGATGCGCGAGTGGTGCGCCGCCGCGCTCGACGAGCACGACTTCATCGAGGACGACGAGCCGTACCGGCAGCGCGCCTAGCGAGCGCGGCGCGCAAAAAAAAGAGCGGACCGCGAGGTCCGCTCATGTCTGCCCCC
>JASLGD010000299.1 GCA_030150305.1 Caldimonas sp.
CGGCTCGACGCCGCAGCCGATGACCAGCGCGACGGTGGCCAGCGCGACGGGCAGCATGATCGACCAAAGGCCGACGTGCCTCTCGGCGCTGACGCCGAGGGCGGCGCCCGCGGCGAAACCGAGGACCGGCGGGAGCGTCGACGGGATGGCGCGCCGCTCCGGCGCGCCCCGCTCCGCGCCACCGAGCCCGATGCTTCGCACCAGGTCGATCGCGAGCCGCATGACGTTGCCTGTCATCACGGCGGTCGGCGGCGATCCCGTGAACATCAGCTGCACGAGTGCGTTCTGGACGCCCATGGCGACGACGCCGGTGAGCCCGGCAACGACTGCCCCGGGTGCGTCGGGTGAGGGACGAGGCCCGGCGGCGAGGCTCATCGCCAGGAAGCCGACGAGCAGCAGCAGGTGCAGGCCGAGCAACGCGATGAGCGTTGCGCGCGCGTCGCGCCGCAACCGGCTCGCGAGCACCGTGGTCGCCATCACGGTTGCCACGAACACGGGCACGGCGAGCAGCATCGCGAGCGTCGTATGGCCCACGCCCGCGCGATGAGCGGCGAGCAGCGCAAGGTTGCCCGTGACGTGGTTGGGAAAGAGGCCACCGAAGGCCAGGAATGCGATCGCATCGACCGAGCCCGCGACGACGCTCAGAACCAGCAGCAGCGCGTGCACCGCGCCGCTGTGTTGCGCTTCGGCAATTGGCGTCGGCGTGGCCGGCGGCACCGGCTCCCGGGCGCGCGCGAGCGTCGCGGTGGTCACGCAGAGCGACGCGCGAGGCGCGCTGGGAAGAGGTCCGGAGTCGGCGTCGACGCGAGCGGCGGCTGCGGCTTGCGTTCGACAACGCTCGCGGGTCGCCAGCCGAATCGGCGCCACGTCTCGGAAACCGACGTGGACATCGACGGGACGTAGCGGAACGAGGCATCGAGGATCGAGCGATGGGGCTTCATGGCGATGGGCAGGTGAGGCGATGCGCAGATGCTCGAGGGCGACCATTGCCGCGGCATTTCAGCTCCGGGCTCGCACGCGACGTTTGAAGCGACCCCTTCCCGCGAGCTGGGCATTTGACTCGGCCAGCCACGCGACCGGCGCATTACAGATGTCGTGGAATTCGACGGATCCGCCATCGCCCGGGTCATATTCGCGGCCAGGATGCGGGTCATGCCAGACCGATCCCGCCCGATGCCGCTCGCGCGCTACACGAGGGCGCTGACCGCCGCGATGAAACTGGTGCGCGAAAACGGCTTGGCCAGCAGCGCGTCGGCGCCCAGCGCCCGGGGCGGAGCGGCGCCAGCGGACGCGATGAAGTACCCGGAGATCGCCAGCACCCGCGCACCAGGGAAGCGTTACCGCAGCGCGGCGACGCGCTTGGCGCCGTCCACCCGCGGCGTCTGCACGTCGGCGACGACCAGCGCCACGTCGCCGCACGAGCAGGCCGCGCACGGCACCGGCTCGAAGCCGGCGCCGCACAGCCATTCGGAGAGCAGCCACGACAGAGCGGCATCCGGCTCGCACAGCGCCACGCGGCGGTGCGGCACGGTCTGTACCGGGGCGCCGGCAGGCTCGGCAAGCGACATGATGAACGGCGTCACGCGGTGGTCGTCGATGGGCTTCCAGCGTAGGCCCCGCCATCCGTCGGCTGATGTCATGCCGCGCTCGACGGACTACATTTCAAATGCGGAGGAACTGCCGTGAGCACCGAATCTTCCTCGCCCCTCGTTGCGCATTCGCCGCACGTGCTGGTGGTCGACGACGACCCCGACATTCGCACCGTGCTGAACGACTATCTCGCGAAGAACGACATCCGCGTGACCGCGGTCGCGAGCGGGCGCGAGATGCTCGAGGCCTTCGAGTCGGAAGCGATCGACCTCGTGCTCCTCGACGTCCGCATGCCGGGCGAGAACGGCATGGTGCTGGCGCGAGAACTGCGCGAGCGGGCATCGGTTCCAGTCGTGCTGCTCACGGGCAACGCGGAGGAGGCGGACCGCGTCATGGGCCTCGAGCTCGGTGCCGACGACTACGTCACCAAGCCGTTCAGCCCGCGCGAGTTGCTCGCACGCATCCGCGCCGTGCTGCGCCGGTACCAGGTGACCGCGAGCCTGCCGGCGCGCGACGACAAGCGCCGCGCCTATCGGTTCGCCGGCTGGGAGCTGAACCTGCGCACCCGCAAGCTCTCCGCACCCGACGGCCGCAAGCTCGAGCTGAGCAACGGCGAGTTCAGCCTCCTCGCGGCGTTCTGCGGCGCGGCGCAGCGCGTGCTGTCGCGCGACGAGCTGCTCAGCCTCTCCCGACTGCACAACGCGGAGGTCTACGACCGCACCGTCGACGTGCAGGTGGTGCGCCTGCGCCGAAAGATCGAGGTCGATCCGGCGCGCCCGCAGCTCATCGTCACCGAGCGCGGCGCCGGCTATATCTTCGCGGCGGCGGTCGAGTCGCTGTATTGACCACCGCGTGCAGATGGCCGCGCGAGCACTCGACCGCCCCGAGCCCGCCGACCCGCTTCCACCGCTGAAGCTCACGTCGGCGCTCGTCGTCGGAGCCGTGCTCTTCATCGTCGCGCTCGCGGTCGGCGCCATCTACGAGGTCGACCGCAGCCGGATGGAGGCCGAGCAGCGCGCCGCGCGCGAGATCGACGCGCTGGCCCGCGTGTTCGCCGAGCAGACGAGGCGCTCGCTGCAGACCGTGGACATCATGCTCCGGGCCTCGGCCGTCGCCTATCGCGACGGCACCCTGCCGCCGCTCGACTCGCGTCAGACGCACGAGCAGCTGGCGGCGCAGCGCGATCAGGTCCCCGACGTCACCGCCCTCTTCATCACCGATGCGCAGGGCATGCGCCTCAACAGTTCGACGTCGTATCCCTCGGCGCGTGCCAGCGTGGCTGGCAGCACCCTGATCCAGGGCCTACAGACACGACCGCCGGGCGAAGCGTACGTCGGCGAATCGGTGCGCGGGGTCGACTCGGGCCGCTGGCTCGTGCCCCTCGCGCGCCGCATGGAGGGCCGCGACGGACGCATGGACGGGGCGATCGGCGCGCTGCTCGATGCGAGCTACTTCGACAAGTTCTACGCGGCAGTTCACCTGGAGCGCGGCACATCGGTGACGCTGCTCGGCGAGCGCGATGCGCTCGTCGCGCAGTTCCCGCCCGACGACGAAAACGTCGGAAAGCCGGTGGCTGCGTACCAGGGGCTGCCCCGCGACACTCCGGCGTCGAACTCGCCGATCGTCGTGCGGGGCTCGAAACGTGCGCTCGACCGCGTCGCGGTGGCCCGCACAGTGCCGGAATTCGGGATGACCGTGGTCGTGTCGCGCCAGCTGCACGAGGTGCTCGCGTCGTGGCGCGAGCAGGCGTTCTGGGTGTGGCTGCGCACGGTCGTGATCGCGTTGATGGCGGTGGCCCTGCTCGTCCTCGTGAGACGCCACCTTGCGCGCGTGAACGCCGCACGCGCGCAGCTGCGCGAATCGGAGCAACGCTACGCGCTCGCGGTGGCCGGCTCGAACGATGGCCTGTGGGACTGGAACCTCGTGACCGGGGAGCTGTTCTTCTCCGAACGCGCGCAGCAGCTGTGCGGCATGCCACCCGGCGCCCCACTGCGCCCACGGCGCGCCTGGCAACGCCGCCTCGCAGTGCATCCGGATGACCTGGCGCACGTGCGCGCCGAGATGAAGGCGCACCTGTACGGCCGGCAACCGCACTTCGACGTCGAGCTGCGCGCGGCGCCGCGCCTCGACGGCGAACCCCGCACAGCGCCGACGGAGCGCGCGTGGACGTGGCTCCGCACGCGCGGCGTCGCCATCCGCGACGGCCGCGGACGCCCGGTTCGCATGGCCGGCTCGCTCGAGAATATCGACGAGCGCAAGCACTCCGAGCGCGAGCGCGAGCGCCTCGAGACCCAGCTGCGCCAGGCGCTGAAGCTCGAGGCGATCGGCACGCTCGCCGGCGGCATCGCGCACGATTTCAACAACATCCTCGGCGCGATCCTCGGCTACGGCGAGCTGGCCCGCTCCGACGCCGACCCGGGCAGCGCACAGGCGCGCCACCTCGACGGCGTCATGAATGCCGGTCAGCGCGCGAAGGCGCTGGTGGAGCGGATCCTCGCCTTCAGCCGATCGGGGATGGGGCAGCGCGTGCCCGTGCATGTGCAATCGGTCGTGGCCGAGGCGCTCGACCTGCTGCTGCCGTCGCTGCCGCCCGGCGTCTCGCTCGCGCGCACGCTCGAGGCCGGCGACGTTGCGGTGATCGGCGACGCGACGCAGATCCACCAGGTCGTCATGAACCTGTGCACGAATGCCATGCAGGCGATGCAGGAAGGCGGCACGCTCACGGTCGCCCTCACGCGCTGCCACCCCGAGAGCGCGCGCACGCTGGCGACGGGCGAGTTGCCGGCGGGCGACTACGTTTGCCTCGCGGTCGGCGACGAAGGACACGGCATCGAGCCCGCGGTGCTCGACCGCATCTTCGATCCGTTCTTCACCACCAAAGGCGTCGGCGTCGGCACCGGACTCGGGCTCTCGCTGGTGCACGGCATCGTCACCGACCTCGGCGGCGGCATCGAGGTGGCGAGCCGCCCGGGCTCCGGCACCACGTTCACGATTTGGCTGCCGTGCTCGGCGAGTGCCGCGGCGCCGGCCACGATCGACGCGAGCGTTCCCCGCGGCGATGGAGAACGCGTGCTGCTGGTTGACGACGAGGTCGCGCTCGTCCACGTGGGCGAGGAGATGCTCGCCGAGCTCGGCTACGACCCGGCCGCATACACCTCGAGCGTGGACGCGCTGGCCGCGTTCACCGCCGAGCCCGAGCGCTTCGACGCGGTGCTCACCGATGAGACCATGCCGCAGCTCTCCGGCTCGCAGATAGCGCAGCAGATCCGCCGCATCCGCCCCGACATCCCGATCCTGCTGATGAGCGGCTACCTGGGCCCGAACATCGCGGCGCTTGCCCGGCAGGCGAACGTGAACGACCTGCTGCCAAAGCCGCTCGTTTCCCGCGACATCGCGAAGGCGCTCGCGAAAGCATTCGGCAAGTACCACGCAGCGTGACCGGCCCGACCCGGCGCGTCGTCGCGCGCAGCGGCGACGTCGACGTCGCCGCCGGCGTGCGCACCGGCATCAGCAAGTCGAAGGAGCTGCCGTGGCGGTTTGCGCTGCGCGGGTCGCCGTTCCTCAGCAGGCCGATGCGCTAGAGGCGTGCGTGCGCGACCGAAACGATGCGCGCGCCGGGCGCATCCCAGAGCATGCAGCGCAGTGCGGCCGGCACCTGGGCGAGGCCGATGCGGCGCACGTCGACGAACAGATGCGCGAACTCGTCGTGGCAGGCGACCAGGCAGTAGCTCGGGATCCGCGCCGACAGGTGGTGGACGTGGTGGAAGCGGATGTTGGCAGTGAACCAGTTCAGCCACGCCGGCAGCACCAGCAGGCTGGTGCCGTCGAGCACCGCGCGGTCGTAGTCCCAGCCGGCGTCGCCGCTGGCGTAGGCGTGGTCGAAGTTGTGCTGCACAGCGAAGAGGACGATGCCGGCGCCGCCCGCGAGCGAGGCACTGACGACGAAGCAGGCGACGAAGACGGCCGAACCGCCGAGCCACGACATCGCCGTCCAGAGCGCGAGCAGCGCGCCGTTGTTCCAGCACATGTGCCGGTATTCCTTCGCGTTCGACCAGTGCGGCGAGACGAACTCCGATGCCAGCGTCGCCAGGCTTCGGCCCGGTTGCCTGACCTTGCCCCTCGCGACATGCAACCCCAAACGGACGCTGCCCACCAGCCAGCTCAGGCGGGGGTTCACGATCACGTACATCAGCCCGGCGAGCGGCGCCATCCAGATGCTGCGGGCGCCGCGGTAGCGGCGCTTCTGCGCGGACGTCAGCGCCTCGTACTCGTCGACACGGATGATGTTCAGCGGGCCCCGATAGCGATCCCAGTTGCCGTTGGTCGCGTGGTGGTGCTGGTGGTGCCGTGCCCACACGTACTGCGGCATGCCGGTGAGGACGCCGAGGACGAAGCCGAACGTCCGGTTCAGCCGCCCGCTGCGAAACAGGCTGCCGTGGCCGCACTCGTGCATCAGCACGAAGGCACGCACCAGGAAGAGAGCGGTCGCGAGCACCATCGCGGCGCGGAGCCAGTAAGAGGCGCCGGCTGTCGCTGCCGCATAGAACAGGAGGCCGATCGGCAGCAGCGTCGTCGCCACCATCGTCAGGCCCTTGCGGTCGTCCGGACGCGCATGCCGCTCGATGATCTGCCTCTTGGTCGCCTTGAGCTGGTCGAGTTGCATGTCGTGTCCCGCGACGAAGGTGGTGGTCGTCGCTCGGACGCCGTCATGAGGCGACCTCGAAGCGCAGTGGCAGTCCCCGCCGGCATTATCGAGCACACCGAGGCTCGACTCGCGTAGCGCTTCACGAGCACGTCGAGCGCCGGCTCGAGGTGCTCGCCCGTCGCCGGCTTGCCGGGTTGCTGCGCCTCGTGACCGTGCTGCCGAACGAAGAGTGGCGAGCAGCCGTCGAGCGTCATGACAACGCGTTCTGGCCGAAGCCCACGCTCGACGTTGTTTTGCGGCGAACCCGGCGCCGAAGCTCCAGCGCTGCAGAGCGGCGTAGGCCGGTTGCCAGCCACCCATCTCGCGTCGCTCGCCAGCGTTGCTGATCGCACTCTGCGGCAACACGCTGGTCGGCTTTGGAACACGCAGCCCGAAGGCGAAGCGCTTATCTCGTTGGTGCTGCCGTTTGACTGCCCCGTCCTTCTTCTCATCGCCGACATCGACAGCCCGCGCAATGGCGTCATCCGCGTCTCGGCACAGAACTTCCGGAGCCTTGCCGATTCGCTCCGCGCCTTAATCTGACCACCGCCGGGCGTTCGGGGGCCGACGGCAGGTCACTCACCAACGACCGCAATGGCCGCTCCGCGCCGATCAGCAGTGGTTCAGAGAAAGCGCGCCACGCCGGGCAGCTTGAGCAGCATTCCCGCCACGAGGTAGCACAGCACGGTCGCTAGGCTTGCGCTCACGGCGAACTTCACGAGCGCGGGAGCCGGAACATTCCGCCAAGCCAGTGCCACTGCGACGACCACCGGCGGATGGATGGCGTAGATCGCGAACGCCCGGCGTGCGAGCTTCGTGCCCATCGGGCCTAGTTCTCGAAATCTCGACTGAGAGCGCTGCAGCAGCGCCAGAATCACTCCCCAGGCCACGAGCGGCTCCCAGAACGCATAGACCAGAGCAGGAACGCTCCAGCCGCCTTCAGCACGGCCTTGGAGGCCCCAGCTCGAGCCCACGAGCACGACGATGGGAAGGATCGGCAAGCTCAACCAGGCGACCCGTCTCCAGGTTCGCACCTGAGGCGTCGGCAAGCCCTCGAGCAACTTCGAAGACGCGCCGAGGCACCCAGCCACGAACAGCACGACGTAGCTGGCGAAGTACCCGAGCTGCAGGCCCCAGACCTCAGTTCCGACCGGCCAGCGCAGGCGAAGAGCGAATGCAGCCAAGCCGGTGGCCAGTGCAGCGGCCAGGAGCGCCGCGTTGCTCGGAAACCGGCGCCTGCGCTCGGCATGGGTTCGAGGCACTCCGAAAGACCTCAGCGCGACCGTAGCAGCGGCGAAGATCAGGAGCGCCCACGCGAACCACAGTGGGCCCTTCTCGAACTCTCCCCGGCGCCAAAGGCCTAGCAGCGTCTCTGCGAATGGCTCGCCTCGCGCGATCTGCGCCATCGCGATCGTGGCGGGTCCAATCACGAAGCCATAGACGAGGAGCGGTATCCCGAGCCGCTTCAAACGGCTGGCGAAGTAGCGAGCATTGCCTTGCCCTGCCAGCGAGCCTGGCGTGTAGTAGCCCGCGAGCAAGAAGAACAGCCCCATGAACCACGCCTGGTTCACCGTGCAGAAGAAGACCAGCAGCATGGACGACAGCGAGCCGTCGCTGGGCATCTCCTTGTAGTACCAACCGCCGATGGCGCCGTACGTGATGGCTGTATGGTGGAACACGACGAGCAGGGTCGTGCCGGCTCGAAGCGCGTCAATGCCGGCGTTGCGGACACTGAGGCGGGCGGCATTGAGCTGTGCATCGAGCATCGCCGGCATTCTGATGGACGCATGGGCAGCAGCGTCCGACGAAAGCAGTCGCCGGCGAACGGCCGCTCCTGGCCCGGACCGCTGAGGACGCGACTGTCCTCGGGATCGGCACGCGCCTGCCGGGCGCGACGCCGTTCATGCTGGCCTGCTTGATCTGCGGCCGAGGGAAGAGATCAGAAGCCAGTTCAAGCGGCGCACGCTCGCAGTCATGAGGCGCTCCGGATGCGAACATTCGAGCGTGCTCTCTTTCAATGCCTGCGGCCGGTGCACATGCGCAGAGCGGCCGCGAGGAAGAGCGGCTTCAAGGTGTTAGCACGTAGACAGCGTTCTCGAAGTCCGTCAGCTGCATGACAACGTTGTACTGAAGCGTCAGCGACGTTCCATCCAAAGTGCCCGTCGCAACCCAAGGGCCTGGGTTGCTCGAGGCGTCCCAATCGAAGTTGATCACGCCGTTCGCTTCAGCGTAGCGGCCGGAGTAGACCAAGATCTTCCCGGTACTTGGGTCGGCGAATTGAAGTTGGAATGTGCCGTCGTCGTAGAGGACGAAAC
>JASLGD010000327.1 GCA_030150305.1 Caldimonas sp.
GCCAAGGGCGAGTCGGACCGCTTCTTCGCCGACGCGGGCGTGCCGACGACGTTCCTGCTGACGTCGTTCTACTGGGAGAACCTGATCGGCTTCGGCATGGGGCCCAAGCGCGGCGCCGACGGCACGCTGACGTGGGCGATGCCGCTCGGCGACGCGAAGTTCCCGAGCATCGCGGTCGAGGACATCGGACGCTGCGCGTACGGCATCCTGAAGCGCGGGCCGTCGCTCGCCGGGCGACGGATCGGCATCGCCGGCGACCATCTGACGGGCGCCGAGATGGCCGCCGCGCTCGGCGACGCGCTCGGCCGTCCGGTGCGCTACCACGCGCTCACGTTCGACCAGTTCCGCGCCGCCGGCTTTCCCGGCGCCGAGGACCTCGGCAACATGTTCCAGTTCAACGTCGAGTTCGCCGACGCGTTCTGCGGCGCGCGCGACGTCGCGGCGGCGCGCGCGCTCAACCCGGCGCTGCAGACCTTCAGGCAATGGCTCGCGGCGAATGCCGCGCGCATCCCGCTCGCGTGACCGCCAAGGAGAACGAGATGAACGAAGAGAGCCTCAACATCAGCATCCGCAAGTTCCTGAAGATGGTCGGCGTCAGCTCGCAGCGCGAGATCGAGCAGGCGGTCCAGCGCGCGATCGCGAGCGGCGCGGCGAAGGGCGACGAGACGCTGCCGGCGACGATGCGCCTCGAGGTCGCCGGCCTGAAGCTCGACGTCCGCTTCGACGGCCAGATCCAGCTCGAGTGAACGCGGCCGATCGGATCGTCTCCCGCGTCGCGTTTCTCCGGCCCTTCTCGAAGCCAATGAAGATGTCCATCGCAGTCACTGGCGCGCTCTGCGCCGCAGCCGTCACCACCGCGGCGATCGCCGCCAAGCCGACGACGCGCAATCGCGCCGAGATCCCGGCCGAGTTCCGCTGGGACTTCTCGGCGATCTACCCGAGCTGGGCGGCGTGGGAAGCCGACATGAAGGAGATGGACGCGCGCATGGCCGCGTTCGCCAAGCTGCAGGGAACGCTCGCGCAAGGCCCCGACGCGCTGCTGAAGGCCTACCAGGCGTTCGACGACATCGGCAAGCTGCAGTACCGGCTCTACCGCTATCCGCAGCTGCAGCGCGACGTCGACACGCGCGACCAGGCGGTCGCCGGGCGGTTCCAGCGCGTCACCGCGCTGTTCGCCAAGTTCGACACCGCGTCGGCGTGGTTCACCCCCGAGCTGCTCAAGATCCCGGAGGCGACGACGCGCGAATGGATCGCGAAGACGCCGGCGCTGGCGCCGTACCGCTTCCCGATCCTCGACGCCTATCGGCGTCAGGCGCACGTCCTCGACGACAAGGGCGAGCGGCTGCTCTCGTTCGCGACGCAGTTCGAGCAATCGCCGCGCACGATCTACCAGGAGCTCAGCACGTCCGACATCAAGTACCCGACGCTGCACCTCGGCGACGGCAGCGACGTCGTCCTCAGCCCGGGCAACTACGCGGCGCTGCTCGAGAAGGACCGCAACCAGGAGGAGCGCGGCAGGGCCGCCGCGATGCACGTCGGCACGTACGGCGCGACCGCGCACACCTACGCCGCGATCTACAACGGCACGCTGCAGCGCGACTGGTTCGTCGCCCGCGCGCGCAACTTCGAGACGACGCTCGACGCCGCGCTCGACGGCAACGCGATCCCGCGCTCGGTCGTCGAGACGCTCGTCGAGGCGACGCGCGCCGGCACGGCGCCGGTGAAGCGCTACTTCCGCCTGCGCCAGCGGCTCCTCGGACTGCCGAGCTACCACCTCTACGACGGCTTCCTGCCGATCTACAAGAGCGACAAGAGCTATCCGTACGAAGACGCGCGCCAGCTCGCGCTGGCGTCGGTCGCGCCGCTCGGCGCCGACTACGTCGCCAAGTACCGCAAGTTCGTCTCCGGCGGCAGGATCGACGTCTACGAGAACGAGGGCAAGCGCAGCGGCGCCTACAACGCCGGCGTCTACGGCGTCGGCCCGTACCTGCTGATGAACTACAACGACACGCTCGACGCCGCGTTCACGCTCGCGCACGAGGCCGGGCACGCGATGCACACCGTGCTCTCGTACGAGAGCCAGCCGTTCGTCACCGCCGACTACACGATCTTCGTCGCCGAGGTCGCGTCGACGACGAACGAGCGCTTCCTCCTCGACGAGCTGCTGCGGCGGACGACCGACCCGAAGGAGCGCTTCCTCCTCCTGCAGCACGCGGTCGACTCGATCTTCGGAACCTTCTACACGCAGGTCCTCTTCGCCGACTTCGAGCTGCGCGCGCATCGCCTGGTCGAGCAAGGCGAGCCGCTGACGACCGACGTCCTCAACGGGCTCTACGCCGGGCTCCTCCAGGAGTACTACGGCGACGCGCTCGCGGCCGACGACTTCTACAAGTGGACGTGGGCGCGGATCCCGCACTTCTTCAACACGCCGTACTACGTCTACCAGTACGCGACTTGCTTCGCGTCGTCGGCGCAGCTCTACGATGCGATGACGACCGGCTCGGCCGAGTCGCGCAAGGCCGCGACCGAGCGCTACCTGACGCTCCTCAGGAGCGGCGGCAACGATCATCCGATGGCGCAGCTGCAGAAGGCCGGCGTCGACCTGACGCAGCGTTCGACGATCCAGGCGGTGATCGACCAGATGGATCGCCTCGTCGCGCAGATGGAAGCGGAGGCGGCGAAGATCCACTGACGCCGCCGCGGGCGCACCACGCGCGTGCGTCGTCACACCGCGCAACGTGTTGCATCGATGTGGCGACGGTGCAACCCACGAGCGTGAACCGAACCACGCGAGTTGGCAAGCGCCTGACCGGAGGGTTGCGCACCGTTCGTCGCGCTCGCATCCTGCTCACTGTCAGGAGATGGCGATGCGCGACGTGGTGCAGGTGTTGCGGACGATGGGCTCGGAGCAGCTCTTTCTGGCGCTCGTGTTCCTCGCCAGCTATTCGCTCGCGCTCGGCGAGTTCGCGACGGCGCGCGGGCGCGTCATCGCGGCGGCGATCGCGTGCGCCGCCGCGGCCGGGTTCGCCGCGTTCAGCCAGCCGTGGGAAGCCGGCGTCGTCCTGCTCGGTTTCGGGTTCGTCGGCGTTGCCGTCTTCACGGCCACGGCGTGGATGCTCTGGATGGCGGCGCCGCGCCAGGCGAGCGCCCAAGCCGTCGTTCAGGAGCTCGCCGCGAACGCGCCGATCGCCGTCGCGGCGGCGTCGTCGAGGGCGAGGAACACCGCGCCGATCCTGAACTCGCCGGCCGCCGAGTAGGACGAGTAGACCACCTTCGCCGACGCGCTGACCGCGACGCCCTCGCTGCCGAGCGGCAAGGCGAACTCGATCCTGCAGCGCGTTCCCGGCGCGATCGGCCGCGGCGCGATCAGGCACATGCCGTCGCGCGCGAGGTCCCAGGTCTGGACGTCCTTGCGGACGTCGCCGATCGTCACCGTCGCCGGCGCCCGGAACGCAGTGCGCGGCGACGCCCTGCGGTTGCGGTCGTTCGGCAGCGGCAAGACGGTCATGGGCGCATTGGCGATGCGGATCGCCGGTCGACAGCGACCCTCCGGCGCGAGTCTATCGGTGCAGGCGGACGACTTCGCTCCTTGCCGGTGCGACCAGCGCGACATAGTGGGTACGTCCAACGCCTGTGCGACAGACGGCAGCATTCGCGGTCGGGATGAAGGTCGCGAGCTTCAACGTCAACGGCGTCAACGGTCGCCTGCCGCGCCTCGTCGAATGGCTCGGCGAGACCGCGCCCGACGTCGCGTCGCCGGTCTTGATCTCCTGCAGGCACGCGACGTC
>JASLGD010000331.1 GCA_030150305.1 Caldimonas sp.
TGCGCTTCGTCCTCCCGCGACTGCTTCGCCGCTTCTGAAGATCGCGACCTGGAACATCAACGGCGTCAACCGCCGCTTGCCGCTCCTGCTCGAGTGGCTGGACGAGTCGCGCCCCGACGTCGTCGCGTTGCAGGAGCTGAAGGCGACCGACGCCGAGTTTCCGCGCGAAGCGATCGAGCGCGCCGGCTACGGCGCGGTCTGTCGCGGCCAGCGGACGTGGCACGGGGTCGCCCTGCTCGCGCGCGGCACCGAGCCGGTGTGCTCGCGGCGCGAGCTGCCGGGCAGTCCCGGCGACCGCGAGGCGCGCTACATCGAGGCCGCGGTCGACGGCGTCCTCGTGACGTCGATCTACCTGCCGAACGGCAACCCGCAACCGGGGCCGAAGTTCGACTACAAGCTCGCCTGGTTCGAACGGCTGCTCGCGCACGCGCGCTCGCTCGCCGACAGCGGCCATCCGGTCGTCCTTGCCGGCGACTACAACGTCGTGCCGACCGACGCCGACATCTACGCGACGCGCTCGTGGGCGAACAACGCGCTGCTGCAGCCGGCGCCGCGCGCCGCCTACCGGCGGCTGCTCGCGCAGGGCTGGCTCGACGCCGTGCGCGCGCTTCACCCCGACGAGCCGATCTACACGTTCTGGCACTACCTGCGCAACAGCTGGGCGCGCGACGCGGGCCTGCGCATCGACCATCTGCTGCTGAGCGAGAGCATCCAGCCGCGGCTCGTCGCCGCCGGCGTCGACCGCCACGTGCGCGGCCGCGACAACGCGAGCGACCACGCGCCGGTCTGGATCGAGCTCTCCTGAGACGGTGCGCTCGGGAACGGTCCTTGCCGCGCTTGCGGCATGACTGACAAGCACACCCAGGCGACCGCCGACAGCGGCAACATGACGAAGGACCCCGACGACTGGGTCACCGGCGACGAGCCGATGACCGGCGCGCAGCGCTCCTACCTGAAGACGCTTTCCGAGGAGGCGCACGTCGACTTCGACGAGCACCTCACCAAGGCAGAAGCGTCGCGCCGCATCGACGAACTGCAGCGGATCACCGGCCGCGGCGTCGAGCGCAAGAGCGAAGGCGGCGAGCACGCTTCGACCAATCCCGGCAGCGCGGGCGCCGGCGCCGGCGACGAGGCGACCGTCTCGATCGGTCCCGGTTGAGAAACGGACCGATCCGCGCCGGCGGCGCGCTCAGACCCGCCGCCGCCCGCCGGTGTCCGCGGCGAGCGCGTCGGGCCCGAACGCGTTCGGCAGAAGCTCACCCGCCGTCGTCGTGACGAGGCGGCCGTCGCCGCCGTCCGAATGCACCGGCGTCGTCGGCTCGCAGAACTCGGCGAGGACCTGGCGGCATGCGCCGCACGGGGTGATCGCGCGCATCTTCTTCGCGGTCACGGCGATCGCCGCGATTCGCTTCGCGCCCGACGCCACTGCGGTGAAGACGGCGACGCGCTCGGCACACATCGTCAGGCCGTACGACGCGTTCTCGACGTTGACGCCTGTGAACACGCGGCCGCGATCGTCGATGACCGCGGCGGCGACGGGGAACCGGGAGTACGGTGCGTGCGCGAAGTCGATCGCGGCGCGCGCCGCCTCGAGCAGCGCACGCGCATCGTCGGGCGCCGGTCGCGCCTTAGACACGGGCCCGTCCGCTCACATCACCGCGCCGAGCGACCAGGGAACGAACTCGTTCTGGCCGTAGCCGTGCAGCTCGCTCTTGGTCTTCCTGCCCGACGCCGTCTCGAGCATCAGGCGAAAGATGCGCTCGCCCATCGCGTCGATCGAGACGGTGCCGTCGACGACGTCGCCGCAGTTGATGTCGATGTCGTCTTCCTGCTGCTGCCAGAGCGCGGTGTTGGTCGAGAGCTTGAGCGACGGCGCCGGCGCGCAGCCGTACGCCGAGCCGCGGCCGGTCGTGAAGCAGATCAGGTTGGCGCCGCCGGCGACCTGGCCGGTCGCCGACACCGGGTCGTAGCCCGGCGTGTCCATGAAGACGAGCCCCTTGGCCGTGACCGGCTCGGCGTACTCGACGACGTCGACCAGGTTCGTCGTCCCGCTCTTGGCGATCGCGCCGAGGCTCTTCTCGAGGATCGTCGTCAGGCCGCCCGCCTTGTTGCCGGCCGACGGGTTGTTGTCCATCGCGGCGTCGTTGCGCTCGCAGTAGCGCTCCCACCAGCGGATGCGCGCGATCAGCTTGTCGGCGACCTCCTTGGAGACCGCGCGCCGCGTCAGCAGGTGCTCGCCGCCGTAGATCTCCGGCGTCTCCGAGAGGATCGCGGTGCCGCCGTGGCGGACGAGCCGGTCGACCGCGGCGCCGAGCGCCGGGTTGGCGCTGATGCCGGAGTAGCCGTCCGATCCGCCGCATTGCAGGCCGACCACGATGTGGCTCGCCGGCACCGGCACCCGCGCGACGCGGTTGGCTTCGTCGAGCAGCCATTCGACGAGCTCGATGCCGTGCGCGACCGTCTTCTTCGTGCCGCCCGTCTCCTGGATGTTGAAGGTGTGCAGCGCCGGGCCGCCGGCGAGCCGCTCCTGCTCCATCAGGCCGCTGATCTGGTTGGTCTCGCAGCCGAGGCCGACGACGAGCACCGAGGCGAAGTTGGCGTGCCGCGCATAGCCGCCGAGCGTGCGCCGCAGCACCTGCAGCGGCTCGCCGGCGCTGTCGGTCGCGCAGCCGGCGCCGTGCGTGAGCGCAACGACGCCGTCGACGTTGGCGAAGCGTGCCAGCGGATCGTGCCGAGCGTCGCGGCGGAAGTGGTCGGCGATCGCGCGCGCGACCGTCGCCGAGCAGTTGACCGACGTCAGGATGCCGACGTAGTTGCGCGTCGCGACGCGGCCGTCGCTGCGCACGATGCCGTCGAACGTCGCCGGCTCGCTCGCGTACGCGGTCGGCCGGGTCGCGCTCGCGGCGGCGTAGTCGCGCGCGAACGACGAGAACTCGAGGTTGTGCGTGTGGACGTGCTGGCCGGGCGCGATGTCGACCTTCGCGCTGCCGATGATCTGGTCGTAGCGGCGCACCGGCTCGCCGGCGCGGATCGCGCGCGTCGCGACCTTGTGGCCGGCCGGCACGAGCCCGGCGACGGTGATGCCTTCGCTCTCGATGCGCGTGCCGCCGACGAGCTGGCGGCGCGCGATGACGACGTCGTCGTGGGGATGGATGCGGATGACGAGCGGCTGAGTCACGGCGTGTTCCTGCGGGCAGCGAGGAGTGTATTTCGCGCCGCCTCGCCGGCCGCGGCGAGGCTCGCCTGCGCCTCGGCGCGGATCTCGGTCGCTTCGCGCACGAGCTGCGCGAGCCGGCGCGCGAGCCACGGCACGACGTCGGCGGTCGGCGGCTGCGCGGGCAGGAGCTCGACGTCGTCGACCGCCGCCGCGGCGGTCGCGGCGGTGCGCTCGGCGACGTCGTCGGGCGTGGCGATGTCGAGGCACGCGCGCAACGCCGCGACCGCGTCGGCGAGCGCGGCATCGACGCGGCGCAGCTCGGCGGCGTCGTCGAGCCGCGCGAGCGAATGGCGAACGAGCGAGAGATGCGCCATGAACCGCTCGCCGTGGTCGAGCAGCGCGGCGACGCGCTCGATCGGCAGCCGCACGCCGCGCGGCTCGGCGCGGCTGCGCGACAGCGCCGCGCCGAGCGCGGCGAGCGACTCGTAGGCCTTGCGACGCGCCATCCGCTCGTCGACGGCGTCGCCCGAGCCGGCGCGCAGCGAGTGCGCCGCGTACGCGCTCAGCTCCCGCAGCGCGCGGCCGATCGCGTCGGGCACGCTGCGCCGTTCCCACGACGGCAGCACGTAGCTGAAGCACCACGCGAGCATCGCGCCGAGGAAGGTGTCGGCGATGCGCTCGCCGATCGCGAAGCCCGCTTCGGGATTGACGAGGTGCGACTGCAGCAGCGCCATCACGCTCGCCGCCGTCGCCGTCACCCAGTAGCGCTGGGTGACGAACGAGTGCGCGGTCGCGAGCGCGACGAGGAACGCGGCGTTGACCGAGATCGGCGACGGCAGGTGCGCGATGCCGATGACGAGGAGGCAGCCGAGCACGGTGCCGAGGACGCGGGCGTTGCGCCGCGCGAGCGTGTCGCCGAGGCTGCCGCGCAGCACGACGGCGACGCTCAGCACGAGCCAGTACGGATGCGCGCCCCAGGGCAGCGCGAGCGCGAGGTAGTAGGCGGTGCCGAGCGCGAGCGACATCCGGATCGCGTGGCGCAGCACCGGCGAGGCGAGGCGCCAATGAGGCTTGAGCGCGCGCAGCGGCCAGCCTTCGGGAGCGACGAAGCTCTGCAGCTGCTCGGGCGTGAGCGGCAGCGCCTCGCGCTCGCCGCCCAGCAGGCGGTGGATGCCTTCGACGTCGCCGGCGAGCCGGTCGAAGCGGCCGTGCAGGACCGGCAGCAGGCGCGCGCGCGCGTCGTCCTGGGCGAGCCTGCGCGCGTCGGCGACGGCGGCGAACGCGAGCGACCATTCGGGCGCTGCCGGCGCCGTCGACGTCGAGCCGTCGCGCAGCGCGTCGGCGGCAGCGCCGAGGCGATCGCCGAGCGCGCGCAGCACCGCGGCCGCATGCTCGAGGATCTCGCGCCCGCCGTCGTCGCTGCCGAGCAGGGCGACGTCGAGGCGGCTCGTCAGCAGCGCGTCGCGCAGGTCGATCAGCCGCAGCACGATGGCGACGTCGCGCTGCCAGCATCTGCTGTGCACCGCGGGGTAGACGAGGTCGCGCGCGACCTGGAGGCGATCGGCGAGCACCGCCTCGCCGCCGATCCACGCGCGCAGCGGTGGCGCCTCGCCGGCGAGGACGCGGTAGGCGACGAGCACGTCGGCGCGCGAGCGGAACAACGCCGCCGCGGCGCGCATCGCCGCCACCACCGCGAGCGTGCGAAAGCGGCGCTGCAGCACCGTGCTCGAGAGCAGTGACCAGCCGAGATACGCGAGCGCGCCGCACGCGCCCCAGCCGGCGATCGCGAGCTCGTGCTCCGCCGGCGGCACCGCCATCGCGAAGATCACCGCCAGCACCGGCGCGAACGAGACCGGGCCGGCGCGCGCTCCCCAGGCGAGCGCCATCATGGCGACGAACGCGACCGCGATGACGACGACGCCGAGCGCGTTCGGGCGGGAACGCACGAGGTCGACCGCGAGCGCGCCGAGGATGCTCAGCAGCGCCGCGGCGCCGACGCGGTGCCAGGTGCGCGACGGCGTGTTCGGGAGGTCGGCGATGCTCGCCGAGACGGCGCCGCTGACGACGAGCGCCGCCGCGTGGGCGCCGGCGAGCTCGCGAACGACGAGCTGGAGGACGCCGATGCCGACCGCGACGGCGATGCCGTTGACGACGTACGCCGGCAGCAGGCGCCACGGCCGAAGCCACGCCGGCAGCACGCTGGCGTCCGCCACCGTGGCCGCCGCGCTCAGTCGTCGATCAGCGCCGGATTCCAGGCGTGGATGGTCTGCCGCTGCTCGCCCAAGCCCGCGATGCCGAGGCGCACCTCCTCGCCGGCCTTGAGGAACGTCGGCGGCTTCATGCCCATGCCGACGCCGGGCGGCGTCCCGGTCGAGATGAGATCGCCCGGCCACAGCGTCATGAAGCGGCTGCAGTACGCGACGAGCTCGGCGACGCCGAAGATCATCGTGCCGGTCGTTCCGTTCTGGCGGCGCTGGCCGTTGACGTCGAGCCACATCGCGAGGTCCTGCGGATCCTTGACCTCGTCGGCGCTGACCATCCACGGCCCGACCGGGCCGAACGTGTCGCAGCCCTTGCCCTTGTCCCACGTGCCGCCGCGCTCGAGCTGGTATTCGCGCTCGGAGACGTCGTTGACGACGCAGTAGCCGGCGACGTAGCGCAGCGCGTCGGCCTGGTCGACGTAGCGCGCCTTCTGGCCGATGACGACGCCGAGCTCGACCTCCCAGTCGCACTTGAGCGAGCCCTGCGGCAGCACGACCGCGTCGTTGGCCCCGACGATCGCGCTCGTCGGCTTCATGAAGATGATCGGCTCCTTCGGGATCGGCGCGCCGGTCTCGGCGGCGTGGTCCGAATAGTTGAGGCCGATGCAGATGAACTTGCCCATGCCGCGCCACGGCGGCGCGATGCGGCCGACGTTCGCGACGGCGGGCAGCTTCGCCGCGTCGAGCTCGGCGAGGCGGCGCAGGTTCTCCGGGCGCAGCGTGTCGGCCGTGATGTCCGGCACGACGCCCGCGAGCTCGCGCACCGTGCCCTGCGCGTCGACGAGCGCGGGCTTCTCCGCGCCCTTGGCGCCGTATCGCATGAGTTTCATGAGGTCCCCTTCAGTGTCGTGCCGTCGATTGTCGTCCCGAGCCGGGGCGAAGCCTCCGAGAGTGTCATCCCGAGCCGCAGGCGAAGGATCTGCGCGTGCCCGGACCCGAGATCCTTCGCTTCGCTCAGGATCGCGCAGTGCCGCGAGGATCGCGCAGCGCCGCGCGACCTCACATCGACCAGCCGCCGTCGATGACCTGCGTCGTGCCGGTCGTGAACGACGATTCGTCGCTCGCGAGATAGACCGCGAGCGCCGCGATCTCGGCGGCGGTGCCGATCCGCCCCATCGGCTGGCGGGCGACGAACGCGGCCTCGATCGCGTCGAGCGTCTGCCCGCTCGCCTTGGCCTGCGTGTCGATCCGCTGTCGCAGCGACGGCGACTCGACCGTGCCGGGACAGATCGCGTTGCAGCGGATGCCGCGGGTGATGAAGTCGGCCGCGATCGACTTGGTCATGCCGATCACCGCCGCCTTCGTCGTCGTGTAGACGAACCGGTTCGGCACGCCCTTGATGCTCGACGCCGCGGAGGCGACGTTGATGATCGAGCCGCCGCCGCGCTGCAGCATCGGCGGCAGGAACGCGCGCGTGACGCGGTACATGGCACGCACGTTGAGGTCGATCGAGAAGTCGAACGCGACCTCGTCGCAGTCGAGGATCGTGCCGTGGTGGACGAAGCCGGCGCCGTTGAAGAGGACGTCGACCGTGCTCTTGACGTTCGCCGCGATCGACGCGGCGAGCACCGCGTTGGCGTCGGTGACGTCGAGGCGCCGCGTCTCGCAGCCGGTCGCGCGCGCCAGCTCGGCGAGCGACTCCTCGTTGATGTCGGTCGCGATGACGCGCGCGCCCTCGCGGACGAACGCTTCGGCGGTGGCGCGGCCGATGCCTTGCCCCGCCGCGGTGATGAAGGCCGTCTTGCCGGCGAGGCGGTCGCTCATTGCATGGATGGTGGGTGGATGTCGGGTAAAGAATAGTTTCGTCGCGGCGCGAGCGTCAACAGCACGTTCATCCGGTTCGCGCGCGCTGCACGAGGGAAACGGCACCGCGATTGCCCTGAAACCCGGCCGCTCGGCCGCGCTGCCGCCGATCGTGCCGGTGCTGCGCCGGGCTTGC
>JASLGD010000465.1 GCA_030150305.1 Caldimonas sp.
AAGAAGTTGGCCGCCGCGCGCTCGGCCTGCGGCGCGATGTAGACCTTGCCTTCCTTCAGGCGCTGCAGCAGTTCGTCGGGCGGCAGGTCGACGAGCACGACGTCGTCGGCGTCGTCGAAGACGTGGTCGGGTACCGTCTCCCACACGCGGATGCCCGCGATGCCGTTGACGACGTCGTTGAGGCTCTCGAGGTGCTGGACGTTCATCGTCGTCCAGACGTCGATGCCCGCGGCGAGCAGCTCCTCGACGTCCTGCCAGCGCTTCGGATGGCGCGAGCCGGCGACGTTCGAATGCGCGAGCTCGTCGACGAGGATCAGCCGCGGCTTGCGCGCGAGCGCGCCGTCGAGGTCGAACTCGCAGAGGATGCGCCCGCGGTGCGCCGCCTGGCGCGGCGGCAGCACCTCGAGGCCCTGCACGAGCGCCTGCGTCTCGGCGCGGCCGTGCGACTCGATCAGGCCGATGACGACGTCGACGCCCTGCGCCGCGGCGGCGCGCGCCGCCGCGAGCATCGCATAGGTCTTGCCGACGCCGGCCGAGGCGCCGAAGAAGATCTTCAGGCGGCCGCGCCGCGCCTCGGCCTCCTCCTGCTTCAGGCGGTCGAGCAGGCGGTCGGGATCGGGGCGCTCGTCGCTCATCGGGTGCGCGGATCGGGCGCCGATGCGTTCAGAGCCATCCGGCCTTGCGGAACCGCCAGTAGAGCAGCCCGCACGCGGTGGCGATGACGGCGAACGCCATCGGGTAGCCGTACGACCACTCCAGCTCGGGCATGTGCTTGAAGTTCATTCCCCAGAAGCCGGCGAACATCGTCGCGACCGCGAACATCCCGGCCCACGCGGCGAGCCGCTTGGTCGTCTCCGACTCCTCGATCGTCACCATCGAGAGGTTGACCTGGATCGCGGTCGTGATCGTCTCGCGCAGCGTGTCGACGGTCGCGTTGATGCGCGACAGGTGGTCGTAGACGTCGCGCAGGTACTCGCGGTTCTTCTCGCAGACCGCGGGCACGCGGCCGCTCCACAGCTTGCTCACCGACTCGAGCAGCGGCGCGACGGCGTGCTTCACGGTCATGACGCGCTGCTTCAGGCTCCAGAGCTGCTCGACGATCGAGCGCGCGGCGCGGGCGGTGAAGATCTGCTGCTCGATCGTCTCGAGCTCGGACTCGAGCGCGTCGATGATCGGGAAGTAGCGGTCGACCACCGCGTCCATCAGCGCGTAGAGCACGAACCCGGAGCCGTGCTGCAGCAGGTGCGGCTCGCGCTCGGTGCGCGCGCGCACGCCGAGCAGGCTCTGGTTGCTGCGATTGCGGATCGACAGGACGAAGTTCGGTCCCGCGAAGACGTCGACCTCGCCAACGTGCAGGCCGTCCTGCGGGTCGAGCTCGAGCGTGTGCATGACGACGAAGAGCGTGTGCTCGTACTCCTCGACCTTCGGCCGCTGGTGGCCGTGGCGCGCATCCTCGACGGCGAGGTCGTGCAGGCCGAACTCGGTCTGCATCTCGTCGAGCTCCGCGGGCGTCGGATCGCGCAGCGCCACCCAGACGAAGCAGCCGGGCTTGGCGAGCTGCGCGCTGATCTCGCGCACGTCGATGTCGGCGACCTTGCTGCCGTGCTCGTAGGCGACGCAGTTGATGAGCATGGGCGCATCCCGGGGATGGAGATGCGCGGGATTCTCCGCGCCGCGGCAGCGCCGTCCAAGCCGATTCCGTCCGGACGGCGGAGCCCTCGTCAGCGCGCCGCGGCACCGTCGAGCTCGAGGTTGAGCGCGAGCACGTTGACGCGCGGCTCGCCGAGGAAGCCGAGCTGGCGCCCTTCGGTGTGGCGGGCGATCGCGGCGCGCACGGCATCGGCAGCGAGGTTGCGCGCACGCGCGACGCGCGCGACCTGGTACTCGGCGGCGGCGACGCTGATGTGAGGATCGAGGCCGCTCGCCGACGTGGTGACAAGGTCGACCGGGATCGGCGCCGTGTTGCCCGGATCGGCCTTGCGCAGCGCCTCGACGCGGCCCCTGACCGCATCGACGAGCGCCGGGTTCAGCGGGCCCTGGTTGGAGCCGCCGGAGTTGGCAGCGTTGTTCGCCATTGGCGACGTCGCCGACGGCCGACTCCAGAAGTGCTTCGGATCGCCGAACGGCTGGCCGATGAGGGTCGACCCGACGACCTGGCCGTCGCGGCGCAGCAGGCTGCCGTTCGCCTGGTCGTGGAACGCGATTGCGCCGATCGCCGTGACGAGCGCGGGATACCCGACGCCGGTCAGCAGGGTGAGCAGGACGAACAGCGAAATCGCGGGGCGCAGCGAGTTCTTCATGGCGGTTCTCACACGAGACCGACCGCGGCAAGCACGGAGTCGATCGCCTTGATGCCGATGAACGGCACGATCACGCCGCCGAGGCCGTAGATCAGCAGGTTGCGGCGCAGCAGCGTCGCGGCGCCGAGCGGGCGGTACTTCACGCCCTTCAGCGCGAGCGGAATCAGGAAGACGATGATCAGTGCGTTGAAGATCACCGCCGACAGGATCGCCGACTGCGGGCTCGCGAGGTGCATCACGTTGAGCGCCTGCAGCTGCGGATACGTCGCGACGAACGCCGCTGGAACGATGGCGAAGTACTTCGCGACGTCGTTGGCGATGCTGAAGGTGGTGAGAGCGCCGCGCGTCATCAGCATCTGCTTGCCGGTCTCGACGACCTCGATCAGCTTGGTCGGGTTGCTGTCGAGGTCGACCATGTTGCCGGCCTCCTTCGCGGCCTGCGTGCCCGAGTTCATCGCCACCGCGACGTCGGCCTGCGCGAGCGCGGGCGCGTCGTTGGTGCCGTCGCCGGTCATCGCGACGAGGCGGCCTTCGCCCTGGTGGCGGCGGATCAGCGTCAGCTTGTCCTCGGGAGTCGCTTCCGGAAGGAAGTCGTCGACGCCGGCCTCGGCCGCGATCGCCGCCGCCGTGAGACGGTTGTCGCCGGTGACCATCACCGTCTTGATGCCCATCCGGCGCAGCTCGGCGAAGCGCTCCTTGATGCCGCCCTTGACGATGTCCTTGAGCTCGATGACGCCGAGCACCTTCGTGCCGTCGGCGACGACGAGCGGCGTCGCGCCGCGGCGCGCGACATCGTCGACGGTGCCGCTCACCTCGGCCGGGAAGACGCCGCCGAGCACCACCACGTGCGCGCGGATCGCGTCGGCCGCGCCCTTGCGCAGCTGGCGGATCTGCGCTGCCGCGACGGCGGCGACGATTCCGCCTTCGCCGGCGACGGCGTTCGCGGCGTCGACCGCCGCCGGCAGGTCG
>JASLGD010000502.1 GCA_030150305.1 Caldimonas sp.
CCTTCATCTGCATACGTGTCTCCCTTGCTTGCCGGAGTAAAAGACTGAGCGCGGCCCCGCGGGGCGGGCACGGTACCGGCGAGCGGCGGCGAGAAAGTGACTATTCGGTTACCGCGAGGATCGTCGCCGGCGCGTGAGCCGGCGTTCCCTGAGCGGGTACGCGCTGAGGTCCTGACGGCCGAGCGTGGGGGGACGGCGCGAAATGGCTGGCCCACGGCGCCGACGAGGCGCGCCGGCTTTGTGCGCCCTTACTCGACCGTAAGCCGACGGTCGAGCCCGATGAGCCTGAACAGACGCTCGGCGTGGGCCGGGACGTGTCTCAGGACCAGCTGGCGACCGTGGCTGTCGGCGCGCGCCTGCGCGTCCATCAAAAGCCGGAGTCCGGTGCTGTCCATAAACGAGAGCCGGGCGAGATCGAGCACGACGCGAGGGGCTCCCGAGCGCTCGGCATCGTCAAGTTCGTCGTTGAGAGCGGGAACGGACTGGAGGTCGATCTCGCCGCAAACGGCCAACGTCACAGCGTCGGCTCCAACCCCACGGACGATCCTAAGCCGGCCGCAGGCAGAGGCTGGATCGGCTGTCACGACTGGCATCGGCGGGGCTCCAAACGGTGTGTGACGGCCTCGGTCTCGTGCGCTTCTCGTTGCGTTCGGCTGGCGCGCGTGCGCGGAGCGGCCGGGGCGCAGCGCTGCCCGCCGCCGGCGGGTGCCGTCGCGCTGGCGGCGTGAGCGAGAGAACGGATGCTCAGAAAAGATGGGACGGATAATACACGAAAAATCAGTCGCGTATTATAAAACGCGGTTGATCTATCAGGAAATTGAATCCGGCGTTCTGGCTAAGCTCTCGGTAGTGGCACCGTTCGGGTTTCTGACCAACCATGGCTTGGTGCTGCTGTGCATCGCGAACGATCCGCGAATACGGATGCGGGACATCGCTGCGGATGTCCAGATCACCGAGCGCGCGGCGCAGCGGATCGTCGCCGACCTGGTCGATGCGGGGTACCTGGATCGAGAGCGGGTTGGGCGACGCAACCAGTACACCGTCCGGCCGAGCCTCCTGGTCTCACTCCCTGCCCGCCGCGACGTCGACTTAGGCGCGCTGCTGAACGTACTGCTCCCCGAGAACTCCAGCGCCGGGCGCCGGGAAGCGATGCCCGCTGCCGCACCGACCAGCTCACCGAAGCGGCGACCTCGGTCCCGCGGCGCGTCCACAACCTGAAGATCCGCTGGGCGCATGGGGGTCGACCGAGCGCGCCTTCGATTCCGTGCGCAGCTTGTCGTACGCGGTCTCGATGGTGCGCTCACCGCGGGTGATCCCGGGGATGAAGAACTCAGTCAGCCTTGTCGCTGCGGCGCCTAAACCGGCGTAGCGTGCAGCGTCACCACCGGCGCGGGCGCTTGGGCTCCGCGGGACGCGGCGGATAGCGGCGCCGCTCGGCGTCGGTCATCTGGCGAATCACCAGCGACCCGCTCTCGACCTGCTCGCGCACCAGCTCGAGCTTCGCCTCGCGCTTCTCTTCTGCTCGCTCGCGTGCCGTCTTCATCGAATTCCTCGCCGTGCGTAGTCACGGCAGCACGAAGTTGCGCGGCCGCTGGATTCGCACGCGAAATCGGGCTCTCGCGCCGAAACCACCTGCAACTCCACCGTAGCAGGCGCGCAGCCCGGCAACGCCGTTCTCAAGGCGCGACAGTGGGGCCGTCGGTGGCGTTCCTGTCCGCGGCGGCGAGCTCCGAATCGCCGGGCGAGGCGAAGTCCAGCGCGCCCGCCTGCTTGCGCGCGTCCTTCTTGGCGCGCTTCTCCTGTCGGCGCTCGCGCAGCTTCTGCTCGCGGGCGAGCTTCGCGAATGTCGTCTTCTTCTTGCTGCTTGAGGCCATGTCAGTCGTCCTTCCGTGTGAGGTCGCGCCGCCGGCACGCCACAGTAACCGCCAACAGCGGTTCGCCGGCCGTAACGGATGCGCAGAGCGCAGGGTGCTGCCGGCGGCCGGCAGCACCCTGGGTCAGCGTGCTTACCGACTAAACAAGCTGAACGTTCGCGGCCGCAGGGCCCTTGGGGCCCTGCTCGGTGTCAAACGACACCTTTGCGCCTTCGGCCAGCGAGCGAAAGCCGCTGCCCGCGATCGCGGAGTGATGGACGAATAGGTCCTTGCCCGCTTCATCGGGCGTGATGAAGCCGTAGCCCTTGTCGTCGCTGAACCATTTGACGGTTCCAGTTGCCATGCGTTCCCTCCCGGGAGTTCGTGTGCTGCGAAACGCGGGAGGTGCTGGGGCAACAACTACGAACGCGGGCACTAATTCGTCGAGCTTTCGCCCGACTCGAGCAACTGAGTCTAGCCGGACGCCTGTCGCGCCGGTTCGACACGCGCCACGCTCGGCGGCGTGAGGCGCGCCTGCGCGAACGTGACGAGCTTGCCCCGCTGATCATCCCAGAGCTTCAGCTTGACGGTTCCGAGTGCCTCGCGCAGCGAAAGAGTCGGGACCTGGTGAAAGACCGGGTTCTCATCGTGGGCGCGCTGGAGGTTGTAGTTGGGGATCCGGGCATTCAGGTGATGGACATGGTGGAGCCCGATGTTGCCGGTGAAGAACTGCATGACGGTCGGCAGCTTCAAGTAGGTGCTGCCGCGAAGCGCGGCGTCGGTGTAGTTCCAATCAGCGGTGCTCTGCCAGTAGGCGTCCTCGAATTGGTGCTGCACGTAGAAGAGCCAGATACCGACAGAGCCCGCGAGCATCGCCGGAGGGGCCCACACGAGCAGGAAGTCACTCCACCCGATGAGCCAGCAGAGCCCGCCGACGATGGCGAACAGAACGAGATCGGTTCCGAGGACGCTACGGCGCATCCGGGTTCTTTGTGACCGCGTCGCGATGCGTGGTCCGACGACCATCGCGATCACC
>JASLGD010000555.1 GCA_030150305.1 Caldimonas sp.
CCGTGCACAGAAAACGCGCCGTACCGAACGAGATCCTTTCGCTTCGCCCAGGATGACAGTGACATGCGCGACTTCTCCACCGACCACCGCTGGCTCTCGATCAACACCGCGACGCTACGCGGCGCCGGCACGCTCGACCGCATCGTCGAGGCGTGCGCGCGCCATGGCATCCGCGCGATCTCGCCGTGGCGCGACCAGGTGCACGCGATCGGGCTCGAGCGCACGGCCGAGCTCGTGCGCACGCACGCGCTCGAGCTCTCGGGCTATTGCCGCGGCGGCATGTTCCCCGCGCTCGACGCCGCCGGGCGGCAGCGCGCGCTCGACGACAACCGGCGCGCGATCGACGAGGCGCGCGCGCTCGACGCGGCGTGCCTCGTGCTCGTCGTCGGCAGCCTGCCCGGAGCGCTCGAAGGAAAGCCGTTGTCGAAGGATCTCTTCGCTGCGCGCAACGACGTTCGCGACGGCATCGCGGCGACGCTCGAGTACGCGCGCCAGGCAGCGATGCCGCTCGCGATCGAGCCGCTCCATCCGATGTACGCCGCCGACCGCGCGTGCGTCAACACACTCGAACAGGCGCTCGACCTGTGCGATGCGCTCGATCCGTCGCGAGGCGCTGCAGCGCGCAGTGACGGCCGCGCCGCGCTCGGCGTCGCGGTCGACGTCTACCACGTCTGGTGGGACCCGAAGCTCGAGGCGCAGATCGCGCGCGCCGGTCGCGACCGGCTGCTCGCGTTCCACGTCTGCGACTGGCTGGTGCCGACGAAGGACCTGCTCAACGACCGCGGCATGATGGGCGACGGCGTGATCGACCTGCCGCGCATCCGCGGCTGGGTCGAAGCCGCCGGGTTCGCCGGCTACAGCGAAGTCGAGATCTTCTCGACCGAGAACTGGTGGAAGCGGCCCGAGGACGAGGTGCTCGCGACGTGCATCGCGCGCCACCGCGCGTGCGTGTGAGCGCGCCGGCGCGAGCGCGCCGCTAGGCGGCGGCGGGCGCGAGCGCCGTCCGCCGCGCGCGGCGGACGTTGACCGCGGTCGTGATCATCAGCGCCTGCACGATCGCGATGCCGAGCCAGACGTCGGCCGGCCGGTGCAGGTCGAGCAGGCGCGCGAACACGAGCGGCGCGAACGCCTGGCCGATGTCGAGGCCCGAATAGACGACGCCGTAGACGCGCCCGGTCGCGTTCTCGGGCGCGGCGCGCTTGACGATGAGGTCGCGCGAAGGGCCGGCGACGCCGGCGACGAGCCCCATCGTCGCGAACAGGACGGGCACCGCGAACGGCGCGATCGGCGCGTAGGCGATCGTCAGCGCGATCGCCGCCGCGACGGTGAAGCCGATCGCGACGATCCGTTCGCAACGCGACGGATCGGCAGCGAGGAAGCCGCCCACGACCATCCCGCACGCGGCCGCGACCATGTAGAACGTCAGGCACATCGCCGCGACCTGCGTCGGCACCGCGTGCAGCTGGCGTGCCGCCTCGGGAGCGAACGCCTGGATGCCGCCGAGCACGACCGCGTAGAGGAAGAAGAAGCCGAAGCACATCCACACCGCGGGGATCGCGAGGAAGCCGAAGCTCGCCGCCCCCTTGCCTGGCGCGTGCGCGTGCGCCTTGGGTGCAGCCGGGGTCGCGAGCGCGAGCGCGAGCCGCGAGCCGTTCGCGACGAGGACGACGAGGACGACGAGGACGAGCGCGCCCGCCGACGCGAGCGCGACGCGCCACGACGACGCCAGCGCGATCGGCACCAGCAGCGCCGGCGCGAGCGCCCAGCCGAGGCTGCCGGTGATGCCGTGCACGCTGAACGCATGGCCGAGGCGCGACGGATGGATCTTGCGGTTGAGCAGCGTGTAGTCGACCGGGTGGAAGACGCCGTTGCCGATGCCAGCGACGACGACGAACGCGACCAGCATCGCATAGCTCGTGCTCGCGGCGAGGCCGAACGCGGCCGCGGCGAGCAGCGCGATGCCGGCGAAGAGGATCGGCCGCGGGCCGAAGCGGTCGACGACGAAGCCCGACATCGCCTGCACCGAGCACGAGACGACGAAGAAGACCGTGAGCAGGAAGCCGAGCTCGGCGAAGCTGGCGTGGAACGCGTCCTTCAGCCACGGAAAGAGCGGCGGCAGGAGCAGCTGGCTGAAGTGGCTGATCAGATGCCCGAGGCCGACCAGGCCCATCACGGCGGCGTCGTCGCGCCGGCTGTGCTGCAAGGGAAGTGCGGGGGCGGAGGTGCTCATGAGTCGGCGTTCGGCGGCTCGTCGAGCCCTCGGGCGGCGGCAAGCCGCTATCGTGCAAGCCGCTATCGTAGTCGGCGCGCGCCGCACCGTCTCGCGTGGGGGTTCCCTCGCAGTTCGTCGCGACGCGGTGCAACGCGCGCCGTCCAACGTGCAGTTCGTCGCACGGCGCTGGCGCCGCCGCGGCGACGCCGCGAGCATCGCCGGCACTGGAGGACCGCACGATGGACATCGCCCGCCGCCCGTTGCTCGTCTTCGCCGCGCTCGGCGGACTCGCCGCCCCGCTGCTGGCCCGCGCCGCCGACGTCGTGCGCGGCTCGGGCGTCGCCGCCAGCCAGCGACGCGACGTCGGCGCGTTCACCGGCATCGCGCTCGGCGGCCCGTTCGCGGTCGTCCTGCGGCCGGCGGCGCGCGAAGCGGTCGAGATCAGCGCCGACGACAACGTGCTGCCGCTGGTCGAGACGACGGTCCGCGGCAGCGGCGACGAGCGCACGCTGCGCATCGACCTTGCGCGCAACGTCCGCATCGATCCGCGCACCAAGGTCGTCGTCACCGTCGACGTCGTGAAGATCGGGCACCTCGCGGTCGGCGGGTCGGGAACGATCGACGGCAAGACGATCAAGACCGCGAAGCTCGACGTCGCCATCGGCGGATCGGGCGCGATCGGCCTCGACGGCCTCGACGTCGACGAGCTCGCGGTCGCGATCGGCGGCAGCGGCAGCTTTCGCGCCAGCGGCCGCGCGACGAAGCTCGGCGTCAACATCGGCGGCAGCGGGCACAGCGACACCGAACGGCTCGCCGCGGGCGACGTCTCGGTCGCGGTCGCCGGCAGCGGCGAAGCGCGCGTGCGCGCCGACGGCGCGCTCAGCGCGTCGATCGCGGGCAGCGGCGACATCTACTACACGGGCGCAGCGTCGCCGCAGGTCGCGATCGTCGGCAGTGGCCGGCTGAGGAAGATCTGAAGCGTTGTCAAGCGCGGGCCGGCCATCGGTCGGCCGCTGCCGTGTGTCGGCTGTAACGAAACGTAGTTCTTCGACCCGCCTAGACTGTCCCCTGCGTATGAGGTGCTGAACACCTTCGTTCGGCACAGGAGCAGCCATGCTGACATCGCTCTTCGGAGACCTGCTGGCGTCACGCGACGCGAAGAAGTCGAGCGACTTCGAAGAGACCCAGGTCGTCAACACGAGCCCCGACTTCGCGGCGACCGCGATCATGGAGAGCATCGCGACCGAGGTGAACGATCGCGGTCAGATGATCGACCGCCACGTCAGCGACCTCGTCGTCACCGGCTCTCCCGCGCAGGCGATCCGCGAGCACTTCGCGACGACGCGCGCCGATCTCGACACCGCGACCTCGATGATCACGCTGCTCGATCCGGTCGGCGTCTGGGCGTCGTCGGTGATCAAGGCGCTCTCCGATGCCGGCGGCCGCCCGATCGAGAAGCTCCACCTGCGCGAGCACACGACGCTGCGCACGATCGCGATGATCGAGCGGACGATGCTCGTGCGCAGGAACGAAGACACGCTGCGCATCTTCCACGCCGACGTCCGCGCGCCCGGCCCCGAGAACGCCGAGATCCCGGTCGCGCTGATGGAACGCAGCCAGATGACCGCGGTCATCATCGGCCCGATGCAGCCGCACGCGATCGACGCGCTGCTCTCGTCGCTGCGCCACGCCACGAGCCTGCCGACCTGGCGCTGCCCGCACCTGCTGTTCCAGCTGCCGCCCGCGTCGGACTGGATCGCCGCCAAGGTGCACGCGATCGCGTGGCCGGAGCGGCTGCGCGTGCACATCGTCGCCGAACCGATGACGAGCGCATCGTCGGTGTGGAACGCGATGCTCAACGTCTGGAACTCGGTCAAGGTCCAGCCCGGCTGGGACACCGCGGTCTCGCCGATGCTCGGCACGAGCGACTTCCCGATCAAGGTCGGCGAACTCGACCCCAAGGGCGCGCCCGCGAAGCCTGCCGAGGCCGAAGTCATTGCCGCGGCAGGGGCGACGAACCGCGGCGTCCTCGACGCGGCGCGCGGCAAGCAGGCGCTCGCGAGCCTGAAGAAGCTCGACGGACTGCTCGGCTGCGCGCTGGTCGACTCCGCGACCGGCCTCGTGCTCGCGCACGACGCGCGCGATCCGGAGACGATCGACATGGAGCGCGCCGCTGCGGCGTGCGCACAGGTCCTCGCCGGCCACCGCGAGGCAGCGCAGACGATGGGGCTCGCCGACCCGATCGACGAGATCATCACGACCGCAGGAGCGCGCCACGTGCTCGTGCGCGCGCTGCAGCGCCACGCCGACCTCGTGCTGGTCGCGCTGCTCGAGAAGCACCGCACGAACCTGGCGCTGGCGCGCTTCCAGCTGCTCGAGATCGAGCGCAGCCTGCCCTGAGCGCCCGCGCCGCGCTCAGGCGGCGCTGCGCGTCTTCAGCGCGAGCGCCTTGTTGGCGAGCGCGTCGGCCTTCTCGTTGCAGCGGTCGCCGTTGTGGCCGCGCACCCAGCGCACGCTGACGCGGCGCTCGTCGGCGACGGCGTAGAGGCGCTTCCAGAGCGCCTGGTTGGCGACCGGATCGCCCTTCGAGTTGCGAAAGCCGCGCCGCTCCCAGCCCGAGCGCCACTCGGTCAGACCCTTGAGCACGTACTGGCTGTCGGAGACGAGCTCGACCTCGGCGCCCGGCGGCACGAGCTCGAGCCCTTCGATCGCCGCCGTCAGCTCGGCGATCTGGTTGGTGCCGAGGCCGATGAAGCCGAAGTGGTCGACCTCGTCGCCGTCAGGAGCGATGACGACGGCACCCCAGCCGGCCGGCCCGGGGTTGGTCGGCGCGCATGCGCCGTCGGTGTATGCCGTCCACTTCATCGGGCGCCCTCCTCGGTCTCGGCGAGCGTGCGCGTCTTGTGCTGCGTCACCGCGACCGGGGCCGGCGCGGCGTGCGCCTTGTGCCGGGTGTCGTTGCGGATCAGCCCGACGAGGCGCATGCCGCGCACGCGCTTGACGGCGACGATGTAGTAGAGCGCGCCGAACACCGGCCACCAGTGCTCGCCGGCGCGATCCATCCAGGCGAAGCGCGCCAGCCAGCGACTCGTGCGCACCGGCGGGACGTAGCAGCCGAAGCGTCCCGCCTCGACCTCGAAGCTCAGCAGCCGCAACCAGTCGCGCAGGCGCCGGTAGCCGACGAACTCGCCCGCGTGCGGCAGGAACAGCTCGCCCGACGAGCGCGGCGCGAGCTTGCGACGCAGCCGTCCGAAGCGCTGGCGCAGCCCCCACAGGCTCGCCGGATTGAAGCCGAC
>JASLGD010000603.1 GCA_030150305.1 Caldimonas sp.
ACCTGCCGTCGTTCGCGCGCTCACGCCGCGGCCGCCGGACGACCGCCGCGATCGCCGGCGCCGCCATCACCGCGGCCTGGTGGCGCGGCGCGCGCGCCGCGCCGAGCGCGCGCAGCCGCCGAGGGACGCATCCTTCATCGGCGCGCTCTCGACGGCGATCAGTGCACGGTCACGACCTGCGGGTGCAGCAGGTCGACGCCGACCATCGCGCGTGCATACAGATAGTTCTGCCGCGCCGCGTCGCTGAGGGCGTCGAGGTCGACCCGGCCGCTCGCGTCGCACGGGAACGCGTAGCTGCAGCCGTACGCCGAGAGGCTGCGATAGCGAAGCTCGAATCGCGCGTTCATCGTGGCCTCCTCTTGTCATCGCCACGCCGACACGATCGCGCGCTCGGGTCGGCGGACGATGTCGATCGCGTTTCAGTTGTGATCGGCGCGTGAACGGCGTGCAACCGAAGCGCAGCCCGCGGTGCTCGCCGCGGGTGGCACCATTGCGTCCGGACCGGCGCGGAAGCGCGACGGCCGTCGATCCCTGCCACGACCGGAGACGCCCATGCCCCGCACCGTCCGCGACAAACGCGCCGCGTTTCGCGCGCTCCACGCCGAAGGCTGCTTCGTGCTGCCCAACCCGTGGGACATCGGCAGCGCGCTCGTGCTGCAGCAGCTCGGCTTCCAGGCGCTCGCGAGCACGAGCTCGGGGTTCGCCTGGTCGACCGGCCAGGCCGACGGCACGAGCTCGCGCGACGCCGTGCTCGCGCACCTGCGTGCGCTCTGCGAAGCGACCGACCTGCCGGTCAACGCCGACTTCGAGAGCGGCTACGCGGCCAACGCCGACGGCGTCGCCGAGAGCGTGCGGATGGCGATCGCGACCGGCGTCGCCGGGCTCTCGATCGAGGATTCGACCGGCGATGCCGAGCGGCCGTTGCGCGAGATCGGCGAGGCCGTCGAGCGGCTGCGCGCCGCGCGTGCCGCGATCGACGGCAGCGGCGGCGACACGCTCCTCGTCGGTCGCGCCGAGAACTTCATCGTCGGCCGGCCCGACCTCGCCGACACGATCGCGCGCCTGAAGGCGTACGCCGACGCCGGCGCCGACTGCCTCTATGCGCCGGGAATCCACACGCGCGAGCAGATCGATGCCGTCGTCGCCGCGGTCAAGCCCAAGCCCGTCAACCTGCTGCTCGGCGCCGCGACCGACTGGACGCTCGCCGACGTCGCCGCGATGGGCGTGCGCCGGGTCAGCGTCGGCGGCGGCCTCGCGCGCGCGGCGTGGGCGGGATTCCTGCGCGCCGCGCGCGGGCTCGCGCAAGGACGCTTCGACGGCCTCGCCGGCGCGACGCCGGGGCCGGAGTTGAATGCGTTGTTCCGCGAACGCGCGGCGAAGCGCTAGACGGCCGGACGGCAGCGGATCGTCAGCGAGCCCCGCTCGCCGCGACTGGCTACACGATTGCCGCCGCGCGCAACTGCGCGATCTCGGCCTTTGCGTAGCCGAGCTCGGCGAGGATCGCATCGGTGTGCTCGCCGAGCAGCGGCGCGCGGCCGCGCAGCGCACCCGGCGTCTGCGAGAGCCGGATCGGCGTCTCGGCGACCGGCGCGGGCCGCGCAGCGCCGGGATAGGCGAGCTCGCGCAGGACGCCGCTCGCTCGCACGTGCGCGTCGTCGAGCGCGTCCTGCGGGCTGTGCACCGGCCCGGCCGGGATGCGCGCGTCTTCCATCGCGCGCAGCGCGTCGTCGCGCGACCGCGCCGCGCACCACGCGGCGAGGCGTTCGCTGACGACGCGCGCATGCTCGCCGCGGCCGCGGTCGTCGGCCAAGCGCGGGTCGGCGATCCAGTCGTCGGCGCCGAGCATCCGGCAGAACTTCTGCCAGAGCGGCCGGCCGACGACCTGCACGATCAGCCAGCGGCCGTCGGCGCACTTGAAGAGATCGGCCGGCGCCGAGCCGTAGCCGAGGTTGCCCTGCGGCACGCGGTCGGGCCTGGCGATCGCCTGTTCGATCAGGATCGAGTTCGAGACGGTGAGCGCGGTCGCCATCAGCGAGCCGTTGACCTCCTGCCCGCGCCCGGTGCGCTCGCGCGCGAGGAGCGCGAGCAGCGCGCCGAACGCGGCGGCGATCGCGGTGCCGAAGTCGACCCAGTTGACGCCGGCGCGGCGCGGCGCGTCCGGCTCGCCGCTCATGAAGACCGCGCCCGACATCGCCTGGCCGATGCCGTCGAAGCCGACCTTGTGCGCATCGGGTCCGCTCCTGCCGAACGCGTCGGTCGCGACGAGGATCGCGCGCGCGTTGATCGCGGCGACGCTCGCGTAGTCGAGGCCCATCGATCGCAGCGTCGCCTCCGGCAGGTTGGCGATCACGATGTCGCTGCGCGCGATCAGCCTGGCGACGATCCCGCGTCCCTCGGCCGTCGTCGGCTCGAGCGTCAGCGAGCGCTTGCCGCGATTGACCTGCATGTAGAGGCCGCCTTCGCCGGTCGGCGCGAGCGGCAGCACGAAGCGGTCCTCGCTGCCTTGCACCTTGTCGATCCGGATCACGTCGGCGCCGTGGTCGGCGAGCAGCGCGCCGCAGAACGGGCCGGCGATGAAGCGGCCGAAGTCGAGCACGCGGATGCCTGCGAGGACGCCGTCGTTCATGGCCCCGAGTGTCGCGCAGTCGGGCGGCGTGGCGGCGCTGCGCAAGAATCCGCCGCAAAGGAGATCCGCGATGACCCTCGTTCGCGACGCCGCGCGCGCCTTCATGCCGTATCCGGACGCGCCCGTCCGCCACGCCGACGCCGGGCCGCTCGCCGGGCTGACGTTCGCGGTCAAGGACCTCTACGACGTCGCCGGCTATCCGACCAGCGGCGGCCAGCCGTTCGTGCTCGCGATGTCGGGGATCAAGACGACGACCGCGCCCGCCGTGCAACGGCTGCTCGACGCCGGCGCGCGCTTCGTCGGCAAGACGATCACCGACGAGCTCGCGTACTCGATGAACGGCCAGAACGCGCACTTCGGCTCGCCGGTGAACGGCGCCGCGCGCGATCGCATCACCGGCGGCTCGTCGTCGGGCTCGGCCTCGGCGGTGTCGAACGGCCTGTGCGACTTCGCGCTCGGCACCGACACCGGCGGCTCGGTGCGGGCGCCGGCGAGCCACTGCGGGCTGTTCGGCCTTCGGCCCACGCACGGCCGCATCTCGCTCGCGAACACGATGGACCTGGCGCCGAGCTTCGACACCTGCGGCTGGTTCGCGCGCGACATCGTCACCTTCGCGCGCGTCGCCGACGCGCTGCTCGGTGCCGACCCGTCGCCGCTGCCGGGCTCGCCGCGGCTGCTCGCGCCGAGCGACGTCTGGGCGCTGCTCGCGCCGGAAGCGCTCGAAGCGTTGCGCGCGCCGCGCGCGCGGATCGAGTCGGTGCTCGGCGCAGCGGCGCCGGTGAGCGTCGCGAGCGAGGGGTTCGACGCGATGTACTGGAGCTTTCGCCATCTGCAAAGCCGCGAGGCGTGGCTGACGGACGGCGCGCTGATCGAGCGCTTCGCGCCTCCGCTCGGGCCGGGCGTTCGCGAGCGCTTCGCGTTCGCGCGCGACGTCAGCGATGCGCAGGTCGCCGACGGCGCCGCGGTGCGCGCGCAGTTCCGTGCCCGCTTCGCTGCGCTCGTCGGCAGCGACGGCGTGCTCGTGATGCCGACGATGCCGGACGTCGCGCCGCTCGCCGCCGCCGACGAGAGCGCGCTCGACGACTACCGCAATCGCGCGATCCGCATGCTCTGCATCGCGGGCCTGGCGTCGTGCCCGCAGCTTTCGCTGCCGCTCGCTGAACGGCTCGGCGCGCCGTTCGGCATCTCGCTCGTCGGCCCGGTCGGCAGCGACCGCAGCCTCGTCGCGCTCGCCGAGCGCGTCGTCGCCGCGGCGCGCTGAACGACAGCGCGGCGCGCGTGCCGCTCGTCAGGGCACCGTCGCCGTGACGCGCAGGTACGTCGCCGGGATCGCCGTGCGCGTTGCGCTGCCGCTCGTGTTCTGGGCGCGGAACAGCTCGTCGAGCTCGCGCTTGAGCGCGTCGGCGCGGCCGGACTTCGCGGCGGCGTCGAACGCGTTCATCGTCGGCCCGTAGTAGAGGCGGAACGCGTCGACGAACTGCTCGGGCGTGCCGGCGAAGTCGAACGTGAACGTCGCGGGCGTGCAGCGGACGGCTTGCGCGGCGACGCCCGCGGCGGCGAAGCGTTCGCGGACCTGGCTCTCGACGCCCCACGCCATCGGGCTGACGAAGCCTTCGGGCGGCGGCGGCGAGTACGCCGAGCTGATCTTCAGGATCTGGGCGACGAGCGTCGGATCGTTCGGGATCCAGTTGCCCATCACGATGCGGCCGCCCGGCCGCGTCACGCGCACCATCTCCTTGGCGACGTCGAGAGGCCGCGGCGCGAACATCGCGCCGAAGATCGAGACGACGAGGTCGAAGCTGTCGTCGGCGAGCTCGCGCAGATCGCACGCGTCGCCTTCCTGGAAGCGCAGGTTGGCGAGGCCGAGCTCGTGCGCGCGACGGTTGCCCGCGGCGACGAGGTTGGCTGCGATGTCGACGCCGAGGACGTCGGCGCCGAGGCGCGCCGCGGGCACCGCCGTCGTGCCGTCGCCGCAGCCGAGATCGAGCACCTGCATCCCGCGCGTCACGCCGAGCGAGCGCACGAGCGCGTCACCGCTGTCGCGCATCGTCGCGGCGATGCGCGTGAAGTCGCCCTTTTCCCAGAGCGCGCGGTTCGCGTTCGCTGCTGCGGTCATCTCGTCTCCTGAGCCATCGGGAAAAAGACGCTAGCAAAGTTCGCCCGCCGCGACAACGCTCCAGGCGAGCACACGCGAATCGGGTCGAACCCGGAGGCAGCGGCGCGGGCGCGACGCTACGCTCGCTCGCCAACGAATCCGAAGGAGCTCCGATGTCCGCTCGCCGCTTTGTCGCCGCCGCCGCGCTCGCGATCGCGTGCGCGGCTCCCGCCCACGCCGCGCCGCCCACGGTCGAGATGACCTGGATGTCGATCGCCAACTGGTACTTCAAGATCGGCGACAAGCGCATCCTCATGGACGGCTACATCACCCGGGTCCCCGAGAACCTGTTCGTCGCGTCGCCGGTGTTCCCGAAGGACCTGTACACCTACACCAAGGGCCCGTACGGCGTCGACACCGCAGCGATCGCCAAGGTGCGCGGCGCGCTGCTCGGCGGCGACCGCCTCGACCTCCTGCTCGTCGGCCACGCGCACTTCGACCACAGCTGGGACACGCCGGCGTGGTCGCGCCTCACCGGCGCGCCGATGATGGGCGGCCTCTCGGCGTGCCTGCAGGCGAACACGCAAGGCGTCACCGGCGACGGCTGTCGCGTCGTCAGCGGCGGCGAGCGGTTCGATCTCGGCAACGGCGTGACGATGCGCGTCGTGCGCTGGAACCACAGCGGCGACAACACCAATCCGATCCAGCACTTCGCGCGCGAGCTGTACCGGCCGCCGGTGCCCGATGCCGCGACCGGCGGCCTGCGCGCGGGCGTCGGCGAGGACTACCCGAACGGCGGCGGCAATCGCGCGTTCCTCTTCACCATCGATTCGCCCGAGGGCAAGCTCTCGTTCTTCGTCAACAACTCGGCGAGCGCGTTCGACCTCGACAAGGACGTCGTCGTCGACGGCGTCAGCTTCGGCTCGCCGATCGCCAATCTCGCCGCGGCGATGAAGGACGCCGGCCTGACGCAGGTCGACGCCTGGATCGGGACGGGCGGCGAGCCGGTGGCGAAGCTGGTCGTTCCGGTGATCCATCCGAAGGCGTACCTGCCGAGCCACTGGGACGGCCTCTTCTATCCGTTCTGGTCGGGGATGCCGTATCCGTTCAAGGACGACGCGCTGCGCGCGTACCTCGACGCGCAGAAGATCCCGCTCGTCGCCGAGACGCAGTACTTCGACAAGTTCGTCCTCTCGCCGGCCGGGATCGCGCGCGACGCCAACCTCGGCGTCAAGACGAAGCTCGGCTTCAGCGACGCGCAGAAGTTCAGCCGTTCGATGCTCGACGCGGTCGATCGCGTCGCGTCGACGAGCGTCGGCGACGACTGCGGCGAGGGCTTCGCCGCGCCGAGCCCGTGGGCGACGCTGTTCGCGACCCTCGCTCCCGCGGCCCCGGCAGGCGGCGCGCGCTGACCCGATCGACCACCGAGCACGCGGCGACGTGCGCGCCCGGTGCCGCCGGCGCGCCGGGCCGCGCTCGCGGCCGCGTGCGCGCGACCTCATGAAGTCCTCGTC
>JASLGD010000038.1 GCA_030150305.1 Caldimonas sp.
CGCGCTGTCGGCGGCCCTCCAGATCGGAACGTCGGCCAGGCTGTCGCCGGCGTACGAGAAGTGGGGGCCGACGCGCTCGCGGATCGCCTTCAGCTTGGCGGCGCCCTTCAGATTGTTGCGGCCGTCGCTCGCGAGCACGTCATCGAAGAGCGCGTGCTGGCCGGCGATCGCGCGCGCGACGCCTTCGTTGGCCGCCGTCGCGAGGACGATCCGGCGCTTGTGCCGCTGCTCCTCGAGGAACTGGACGAAATCCGTGTTGAGCGGAACGCTCTGCGGCTGCCATCCGGACGTCTCGTACAGCCGCTCCTTGAACGCCGCGCGACCGGCGAGCAGCCAGCGCGGCAGACGCAGCAGCGTCATCGGCGCGCGCTTGACCGCCCGCACGAGGCTCTCCCAGAGCGTGTCGGTGAGCGTGAAGGTCCCGTCGAGATCGACGACCAAGGGCGGCGCGGCCCGACCGCCGCTCGGGGAATGCGAATCCATTGTGAGTTGCGGTGCGGGGTTCCCGAGAGCCGCACTCTTGGGTGCGGCCTAGTCATCATCGCGCCTCGGCGACAAAATCATCGCGCGCTGGCGAACAGGCAGCACCTTGGCAATCGACGGGCCAGCGCAAACACGGGCCGACCGGGTGTCGATGCCCTGAAGACGGGACCCGTCGCACCCCGAGGGGGCGCGCTTGCTTCCTTGGCAGTGCGTCGCCTGGATCGAACGGGATCGTATTGCGCCCTCGCGCCGTCATGGGGTCGCGCAGCGAGCGACACCGTTTCGCCGTCTGCCGCCGTCCGCTGGCCTCGTCATCCTCTCTTTCGACGACGGCGCCGCCCTCGCACGAGCGGGTTGCGCACCAACGCGGGTTTCGGCATCCTCCGCCGGACAAGAACAGGAGGTGGCGGATGGCTCTCCAACGTCTGCGGCTGGCGGCCGCCGGCTGGATGTTCTGCGGTGCGCTCCTCGCCGGGTGCTCGCAGGGCCCGCAGCCCGGCGCGGTCCTCGACGAGGCCAAGCTCGCTGGCCGCGACGGCAAATCGTTCAAGCATTCGGCCGACGACTACTTCCACGACATGGACGGCGCGGTCAAGCTCGACCCGACCGAGATCGCCGGCCGCAACATGTGGATCGTCTGGAGCGGCGGCAACGACCGCTTCTGGGACAGCATGAGCGGCTACACGTTCGGCGCGTTCGACCTGCTCAAGATCATCAGCTCGCACCCGTCGCTCGGCTACAACCGCGAGTCGCGCTGGAACACGTTCGGGCTCGTCAACGAGCCGTGCTTCGAGAGCGCCAGCGCTGCCGACCCGCAGCGGCGCGGGCTCTGGCTCGACGTGCGCAGCAAGAACTGCGCTGCCGACCCGTTCGAGGACGAGGCGAAATACCCCGGCGTCGCGATCGGCTCGCGCGGCAAGCCCCTCGGCGACGGCACGACGCAGCCGGTCGGCTCGTTCTACGGCTACGCGACCGGCATCGTCGGCCTGCGCCTGTTTCCCAACCCGGCGTTCGACGAGAAGGCCGCCAAGGCGTGGGACCCCGAGCGCTACTACACCGACCCGAGCTACTACAACCGCAAGGACCTCGTGCGGCCGTACCGCGTCGGCATGTCGTGCGGCTTCTGTCACGTCGGCCCGAGCCCGATCCATCCGCCTGCCGACCCGGCGCATCCGGCGTGGGCCGATTTGAGCTCGTCGGTCGGCGCGCAGTACATGTGGGTCGACCGCTTGTTCATCTTCAATTCGAACCGGCCCGAAGGCCGGACCAACTTCATGTACCAGCTCGCCCACACGTTCCGCCCGGGCAGCATGGACACGTCGCTCGTCTCGACTGACGGGATCAACAACCCGCGCACGATGAACGCGGTGTATGCGTTCGCGGCGCGGCTCGGCCTGGCCAAGCGGATCGGCGCCGAGAAGCTCGCGGGCGGCGAGCTCGACAACAAGCAGTTCAACGATTTCGTCAGCGACGGTCCGCTGCTCGACTACTGGTCGAAGGCGGACGCGACGACCAAGACGCCGCACGTCCTGAAGGACGGCGCCGATTCGGTCGGCCTGCTCGGCGCGCTCAACCGCGTCTACCTCAACATCGGCCTCTTCAGCGAGGAGTGGCTGCTGCACTTCAACCCGGTGATCGGCGGCAAGGACATCTCGCCGATCAAGATCGCCGACGCGCAGAAGAACTCGGGCTACTGGCAGGCGACCGAGCTCGGCACGCCGGCGACGGCGCTCTTCTTCCTCAAGGCCGCGCGGCCCGACCACCTGAAGGACGCTCCCGGCGGCGCGCAGTACCTGACCGAGGACCAGGCGACGCTCGAGCGCGGCAAGATCGTCTTCGCCGACACGTGCGCGCGCTGCCACTCGAGCAAGGGTCCGCCGCCGCCGGCGCCGTATCCGGCGTCGTGCCAGGGCGCGGGCTACCTCGACTGCTTCAAGGCGTACTGGAAGCGGACGCAGACCGACGAGTTCAAGCAGCAGATGCGAAAGATCGTCCAGGCGCCCGACTTCCTCGACGACAACTACCTCTCGACCGACGCGCGCATCCCGGTGACGCTGCTGCGCACCAACGCGTGCAGCCCGCTCGCGACGAACGCACTCGGCGGCAACATCTGGGACAACTTCTCGTCGCAGTCGTACAAGCAGCTGCC
>JASLGD010000041.1 GCA_030150305.1 Caldimonas sp.
ACCAAGGACAAGACCACGCTCGGTCGCCGTCCCTACAACGACATCGTGATCGACAACCTCGCCGTGAGCGGCGAGCACGCGGTGCTGCAGATGGTCGGCTCCGACGTCTTCATCGAGGACCTCAACAGCACCAACGGCACCTACATCAACGGCAAGGCCGTCAAGAAGCAGCTGCTCGCGCACAACGACACCGTCGAGGTCGGCAAGTACAAGATCAAGTACATGGTCGAGGACGGCACCGACTACGAGAAGACGATGATCATGAAGCCGGGCGCGATGACCGGCAGTGCGAGCGGCCGCGCTTCGGGCTTCGGCGGCCTCGGCGCCGCGGCGGGCGGCAACGTCGGCCCGGCGACGATCCGCGTCATGAACGGCGCTGCGGCCGGCCGCGAGGTCGCCCTCACCAAGGTCGTGACGACCGTCGGCAAGCCCGGCGTCCAAGTGGCCTCGATCACCAAGCGGCCGACCGGCTACGTCCTCGCGCACGTCGAGGGCTCGACCCGGCCGACCGTCAACAGCAATCCCCTGGTCGGCGAGACCGTCAACCTGAAGAACGGCGACGTCATCGAGCTCGCCGGCACCCAGATGCAGTTCGTGCAAGCGGCCTGAGCGGCTTGAGCCCGAAGCGCGTGACGAATGTCACGCGTTCGGGTCGGACGACGGGAGCCGCCAGCGCCCCGCGCCCAAATGCGGCATCGGCCGCTTGTGTCGAACCCCGGCTCGGCCGAACATCCCGTCCACGCCCCACCACCACCCGAACCTCCGCTGCTGCCGAGCTGCAACGGCGCCCCCACCACCGGCAGCATGATCGTCCAGGTCCTCGGTTGCTCCGGCTCGATCGCAGCCGGTTGTAGAACCACCTCGTTCCTCCTCGATGAGGACGTCCTCATCGACGCCGGCACCGGCGTCGGCGACATGCCGCTCGATGCGCTCGCGCGCGTCGAGCACATCCTGATCAGCCACTCGCACCTCGACCACATCCTCGCGATCGGCCTGCTCGCCGACAGCGTGATGCGCGAGCGCAGCGTCGCCGGCCGCGGGCCGATCCAGGTGCATGCGCTGCCCGAGACGATCGCGGCACTGCGCACGCACATCTTCAACGGCGTCATCTGGCCCGACTTCACCCGCCTGCCGAGCGCCGACAAGCCGATGCTCGCGCTGGTGCCGATCGCCGTCGGCGAGATGCTCGAGCTGAACGGCAAGCGCGTCGAGGTGCTCGACGCCTCGCACACCGTTCCGGCGTGCGGCTTTGCCGTCGACGGCGGCAGCGCGGGCTGGTGGGTCTACACCGGCGACACCGGGCCGAACCCGAAGCTGTGGGAGCGACTGGCATCGATGCGCGTCGCGCACCTCGTCATCGAGACCGCGTTCGGCGACGACGAACGGCAGCTGGCCCGCATCAGCCGGCATCTCTGCCCTGCCGCGCTCGGCCACGAGCTCGCGCATCTGGCCGGCAGCGTCGATGTCCACATCACGCACATCAAGCCGGGCGAGCGCGCGGCGGTGATGGCCGAGATCGGACGCCTCGGTTCGGCGCACAAGATCCGGGCGCTGGAGATGGGCGATGTCATGCGGCTCGTCGACGAGCCGAAGCGCGCTTACGGCTGAGCTGAAGCTGACTGTGCCGCCGCGGTTGTGACCAAATGCGTCACCGCGAGCGGGACCTCGATGAGTCCGGTCGCGTGCCAGTGACCCGTTGTGTCAAGGCATCGGTTGCAATTCACGCTTTCGGTGGGCCGCTGGCGTGGCATGCCAACTGCAGCGCCGAAAGCGGAAATTTTCCCCTCAAGTCCTCAATGGGAGTTCACATGAAGCGTTCGATCCAGCAGGGTTTCACCCTGATCGAGTTGATGATCGTGGTTGCGATCATCGGCATCCTGGCGGCGGTTGCGCTGCCGGCGTACCAGGACTACACGGTCCGTGCCAAGGTCTCGGAAGTCGTGCTGGCCGCCTCGTCGTGCCGAACCGGTATCACCGAGGTTGTTCAGAACTCGAACACCGCGGCCATCAACACCGGCGCGCTCGATTCAGCCTGCAACGTGTCTGCCTCGAAGTTCGTGACCAGCGCAAGCGTTGATCACACGACCGGCAAGGTTCTTGTGGTTGCGAACGGCACGAACCTGCCGGCTATCGGCACGAACAATGTGCTGTCCCTGCAGCCGATGGTTTCCGGCGCGAACCTCGCCGTGGCTACGGATGGTGGCAAGAACATCGAAGGCTGGAAGTGTGGTGCCTCGGGCGACGGCACGACCATTCCCCAGAAGTACCTGCCCTCGTCGTGCCGCGGGGTGTATCCGTAAGAATTTGGACAGGCGCCGCAGCGCCACGTTCGAAACCAGGGTCGCGTCTCTTCGGAGCGCGACCCTTTTCTTTGGCGACACGGCCAGCAACGAGACCCCCTTGCGGTGCGTGCCGAATTGCCGACATTCGAAGTTCGACTACTTGAGCTCCGCGAATAGCATCTCTGTCACTTGCGATCTGATCCAATCAACAGAATGAGCACGCAAATCCATAGCGCCCCCCCTTTGGTCAGCGCTGTGACATTCCGGCTTGGGGGGCAACGTCGGCTG
>JASLGD010000061.1 GCA_030150305.1 Caldimonas sp.
GCAGCCGGATCGGCCCGATCACCGCGGCGGAGCGGCAGGCGCTGATCTCCGGCTCGCTCGTCGCCGGCGTGTACGAGAAGGCGATCGATCGGGAATCCGCCTACGAGAAGCTGAAAGGCCGGGCGACCGCGGGCGCGCCGACGTCCGGCGGCGCGGCGCCGCCGGTCGTCGACGCAGCGCTCGCGGTCCGGTTGGTGAGCTTCTCGTACGCCGACTCGCGGTCGACCGCCTTCTCGTAGACGCCGGCGACGAGCGAGCCGGCGATCAGCGCCTTGCGCTCGTCGTCGCTGATCGGCCCGATGCGGCTCGCCGGCGGCACGACGAAGACGCGCTCGGTCACCGACGGCCGGCCCTTGTCGTCGAGCAGGCTGACGAGCGCTTCGCCGACCGCGAGCTCGCCGATCGCCTGCTCGATGTCGAGCTGCGGGTTGGCGCGCATCGTCGTTGCCGCCGCCTTGACCGCCTTCTGGTCGCGCGGCGTGAACGCGCGCAGCGCGTGCTGCACGCGGTTGCCGAGCTGGGCGAGGACCGCGTCGGGGACGTCGAGCGGGTTCTGGGTGACGAAGAAGACGCCGACCGCCTTGCTGCGCACCAGCCGGACGACGAGCTCGATGCGATCGAGCAGCACCTTCGGCGCCTCGTCGAAGAGCAGGTGCGCCTCGTCGAAGAAGAAGACGAGCTTGGGCTTGTCGAGGTCGCCGACTTCCGGAAGGCGTTCGTAGAGCTCGGAGAGCAGCCAGAGCAGGAACGTCGCGTACAGGCGCGGGCTCGTCATCAGCCGATCGGCGACGAGGATGTTGACGACGCCGCGCGCCTTGCCGTCGGGCGAGGAGGCACCGGCCGGCGCGGGCGCGGTCTGCAGCAGGTCGTTGATGTCGAGCATCGGCTCGCCGAAGAAGCGGTCGCCGCCTTGCGCGTCGATCTGCATCAGGCCGCGCTGGATCGCGCCGACGCTCGCCGCGCTGATGTTGCCGTAGCTCGTCTGAAACTGCGCCGCGTTGTCGCCGACGTGCTGCAGCATCGCGCGCAGGTCCTTGAGGTCGAGCAGCAGGAGGCCGTTGTCGTCGGCGATCTTGAAGACGAGCTGGAGGACGCCGGTCTGCGTCTCGTTGAGGTCGAGCATGCGCGCGAGCAGAAGCGGCCCCATGTCGCTCACCGTCGCGCGCACCGGATGTCCGGCAGCAGAACTTGCGCCGCCGCGCTCGCTTCGCTCGCTGCCCCCCGAGGGGGCGCTGTCCGGCTTGGGGCGGCCCGGCGCCGGATTCGCGTCCGCGAAGACGTCCCACAGCGTCACCGGGCACGCCGCCGGCGGCTTCGGCTCGATGCCGCGCTCCTTCAGCAGCGCCGCGAGCTTGGGGCTGACGCTGCCCGGTTGCGAGATGCCGCTGAGGTCGCCCTTGACGTCGGCGAGGAAGACCGGGACGCCCTGCGCGCTGAAGCTCTCGGCGAGCGTCTGCAGCGTCACCGTCTTGCCGGTGCCGGTCGCGCCGGTGACGAGGCCGTGACGGTTGGCCATCTGCGGCAGCAGGAAGCATTCGGTGCTGCCGTGGCGGGCGAGCAGGATCGGGTCGGCCATGGACGTCGCGAGCGAGCAGAGGATGCCGGGCAGTGTAGGCGCGCCGCCTAGAATCGTCGGGCATCGAATCACGAGCGCAAGAGAGAGCGCAAGAGCGACATGGCGGGTCATTCCAAGTGGGCCAACATCCAGCACCGGAAGGGCCGCCAGGATGAGAAGCGCGGCAGGATCTGGACCCGCCTGATCCGCGAGATCGTCGTCGCCGCGCGCCACGGCGGCGGCGACCTCTCGATGAATCCGCGCCTTCGCCTCGCGGTCGAGAAGGCGAAGGCGGCGAACATGCCGGCCGACACGATCAAGAAGAACGTCGACAAGGCGACCGGCAACCTCGAGGGCACGAGCTACGAGGAGGTCCGCTACGAGGGCTACGGCATCGGCGGCTCGGGCGTCCTGATCGACTGCATGACCGACAACCGCGTTCGCACCGTCGCCGAGGTGCGCCACGCGTTCAGCAAGTACGGCGGCAACCTCGGCTCGGAGGGCTCGGTCGCGTTCCAGTTCCGCCACTGCGGGCAGTTCGTGTTCGCGCCCGGCACCGACGAGGACGCGGTGATGGCCGCCGCGCTCGACGCCGGCGCCGACGACGTCGTCACCGGCGACGACGGCTCGATCGAGGTGCTGTCGACTCCCGCCGACTTCGAGACGGTGCAGTCGGCGCTCGCCAAGGCGGGGCTGCGCCCCGAAGTCGCCGAGGTGACGATGCGGCCGGAGAACGTCGTCCCGCTGACCGGCGAAGACGCGGCGCGGATGCAGAAGCTGCTCGACGTCCTCGAGGATCTCGACGACGTCCAGGCGGTCTATCACAACGCCGAGCTCGAGGAGTGAAGGCGCTCGTCATCGGCGGCGGCGGGCGCGAGCACGCGCTTGCCTGGAAGCTGGCGCAGAGCCCGCGCGTGCAGGCCGTCTTCGTCGCGCCCGGCAACGCCGGCACCGCGACCGAGGCGCGCGTGCGCAACGTCGCGATCACGGACCTCGACGAGCTCGCCGAGTTCGCGCTCGACGAGAAGATCGACCTCACCGTCGTCGGGCCCGAGGCAGCGCTCGCCGCCGGCGCCGTCGATCGCTTCCAGGCGAAGGGCCTGCGCATCTTCGGGCCGACGCGCGCCGCCGCCGAGCTCGAGAGCTCGAAGTCGTTCGCCAAGGCGTTCATGCAGCGGCACGCGATCCCGACCGCGGCGTACGCGGTGTTCGACGACGCTGCAGCAGCGCACGCGCACGTCGACGCGGCGCGCTCGCCGATCGTCGTCAAGGCCGACGGCCTCGCCGCCGGCAAGGGCGTCGTCGTCGCCGCGACGCGGATGGAGGCGCACGCCGCCGTCGAGACGATGCTCGGCGGCGCCGCTCCCGCCGGCAGCCGCGTCGTCATCGAAGAGTTCCTCGACGGCGAGGAGGCGAGCTTCATCGTCCTGTGCGACGGCAGCCGCGTGCTGCCGCTCGCGACCAGCCAGGACCACAAGCGGATCGGCGACGCCGACACCGGCGCCAACACCGGCGGCATGGGCGCGTACTCGCCGGCGCCCGTCGTCACGCCGAACGTGCACGCGCGCGTGCTGCACGAGATCGTGCTGCCGACGATCGCCGGCATGGCGGCCGAGGGCCGTCGCTTCGTCGGCTTCCTCTACGCCGGCCTGATGATCGACGCCAACGGCACGCCGAAGACGGTCGAGTTCAACTGCCGGCTCGGCGACCCCGAGGCGCAGGTGATCCTGATGCGGCTGAAGAGCGATCTCTTCGATCTGCTCATGCACGCGACCGCGCCCGCCGGCGCGCATCCGCTCGACGCGATCGACCTGCACTGGGACCGCCGCGTTGCGCTCGGCGTCGTCATGGCGGCAGCGGGCTATCCGGAGGCGCCGAAGACCGGCGACATCGTCTCCGGGCTCGCCGACGCGGCGCACGTCGACGCCGGCGCCGGCGAAGGCGCGGGCGACACGGTCAAGGTCTTCCACGCCGGAACGAAGCTGCGGGACGGCTCGCCCGTGACCTCCGGCGGCCGCGTCCTCTGCGTCACCGCGCTCGGCGATTCGACGCGGCAGGCGCAGCAGCACGCGTACCACGCGGTCGAGCAGATCTCGTTCGCCGGCGCGCAGTGGCGCACCGACATCGGCCAGCGCGCGCTGCGGCGCCTCACGCCGTGATGGACATCGCCGCCGTCCGCAGCCACCTGCTCGCGCTGCAGACGTCGATCGTCGACGCGCTCGAGCGCGAAGGCGGCGATTCGTTCCTCGTCGATCGCTGGCAGCGCGAGCCCGGCGGCAAGCTCGAAGGCGACGGCGTCTCGCGCCTGGTCGAGGGCGGCGCGCTGCTCGAGCGCGGCGGCGTCGGCTTCTCGCACGTGCGCGGCGCGTCGCTGCCGCCGTCGGCGACGCAGCACCGCGGCGCCGACGTCGCCGGCGTTCCGTTCGAGGCGCTCGGCGTCTCGCTCGTCTTCCATCCGAGGAATCCGTACGTCCCGACCGCGCACATGAACGTGCGCATGCTCGCCGCGCTGCCGCCGGGCAAGGACGCCGTCGTCTGGTTCGGCGGCGGCTTCGACCTGACGCCGTACTACGGCTTCGAGGAGGACGCGGTCCACTTCCACCGCACCGCGCGCGCCGCGCTCGCGCCGTTCGGCGTCGACACCTATCCGCGCTTCAAGGCGTGGTGCGACGACTACTTCTTCCTCAAGCACCGCAACGAGCCGCGCGGCATCGGCGGCATCTTCTTCGACGACTTCGCAGACGGCGGCTTCGCCAACGGCTTTGCTCTGATGCAGGCGGTCGGCGGCGCGTTCCTGCCCGCGTACCTGCCGATCGTGCGGCGTCGCCGCGCGACGCCGTACGGCGAGCGCGAGCGCGACTTCCAGTGCTACCGGCGCGGCCGCTACGTCGAGTTCAACCTCGTCTTCGACCGCGGCACGCTGTTCGGGCTGCAGTCGGGCGGTCGCGTCGAGAGCATCCTGATGTCGATGCCGCCGGTCGTGCACTGGCGCTACGACTGGCGGCCGGCGCCGGGGACTCCCGAGGCGCGCCTCTACAGCGAGTTCCTGCGCCCGCGCGACTGGGCCGGCGACGCGGCGAGCGGCGAAGCGCCGACGCGATGGAGCGCGTCGGCTTGTTCGGCGGCAGCGTCGACCCCGTGCACAACCCCCACGTCGCGCTGGCGACGCTCGCGCACGCGCAGCGGCAGC
>JASLGD010000109.1 GCA_030150305.1 Caldimonas sp.
CGTGATCCACGCCTTGTGCCCATTCAGCACATAGTGATCGCCCTCGAGCTGCGCAGTCGTCGCCACCTGGGCGAGGTCCGAGCCGGCACTCGGCTCCGTCAGCGCGAGTGCCGCGATGCGCTCGCCTGCGCGGCATGCATCGAGCAGCGCGTCGCGCATTGCCGCGTCGGGATGGCGCCAGACGGGCGCCGTGCCCAGGCCTTGCATGACGAAGAAGCTGTCGGCAAGAAAGGAGTCGTACGCCAGCGCCTCGCGCACGAGACAGAGGCCGCGCACGTCGAGCGTCATCTCGCCATCGCCGGCCGGCTCGGGCACCGCGTACTTCAGAAAGCCCGCCTTCGACAACCCCTGCAGCAACTCGAGCGCATGGGCGCGGTCGTCGCCGCCCGCTTGCGGGTGGGCAAGCAGCTCCCCGTTGCCGGTGGTCCACTCCGAGAGGCGGCCGGCGAGTTCGCGGTGCGAATCGTCGAAGAAGGGAAGCGGCTCGAGCTGCCATGGAGTGCGCTCTGGCGCCTGAAAGTCGATCATGCTTTGGCCTTGCTTTGGGTAGAGATGACGTCACGGCGCACGACGATCCCGGCCTTCTCCCGATCCCAGGTGTTCGCCGTGATGCCGTCGGCGCGCAACGACGTTTTCTGCACTTTCTGCGTCGGCGTCTTGGGCAGCTCGCTCATGTAGCGCAGGTAGCGCGGCACCATGTAGTACGGCACCTTCGGTACCAGGTACTCGATGAGGTCGGCAGGCTCGAGGAGCGCCCCCTCTTGCAGCGCCACGACCGCGAGCACATCGTCCTCCCCGAATTCGGAGGGAACACCGACGACCGCCACCTCCTTCACAGCCGGATGCTGAGCGATCTCGTTCTCGAGCTCGAACGAAGAGATGTTCTCGCCTCGGCGACGGATCGCGTCCTTCAGGCGATCGACGAAGTAGAAGTTGCCGTCGTCGTCACGGCGCAGGATGTCGCCGGTGTGGAACCAGCCGTTGCGCCAGGCGGTCGCGGTCGCGGCATCGTCATAGAGGTACCCGGCCATCATGCTCCACGGGGCATTCGTGCGCAGGATCAGCTCGCCCTCGGTGCCATGCGGGACTTCGCAATCATTGGCGTCGACGATCCGCGCTTCGATTCCCGGGCGCGCCTTGCCGCAGGTGCCGCGAACCTTCGGGTTCGCATCGGAAAAGATCGGCCACGACGTCTCGGTCATGTTGAACGTCGTGTAGACCTCGACGCCGAACCGCTCACTGAACAGCGGCGCGTCGTCGGTCAGCGGCATCATCACGACCCGCTTCAGCGGATGGTCGCGATCGCGCGGGCTGGCTTCCGCCTTCATCAGAAACGGCGCCATGCTGCCCAGCAAGGTGAGGCACGTCGTGCCGGTGTCGCGGATGACGTCCCAGAAGGTGCGGGTCGAGAAGGACTCCACCACCGCAACCGACCCGCCCTTGAGCACCATGCGATTCACCGCCACGATGCCGCCGCTGTGAAAGAGCGGCAGGTTGGCCATGGTCCGGTCCTCGGATGTCAGCTGTTCGAAGGCGTTGCACGTCGTCGCGAGGTGCGCATACGGCACCATCACGCCCTTCGACGGACCAGTCGTCCCGGATGTCTGGATAACGGCCTGCAAGTCCCATGGCGCGATGGGTTGCGTCAACGGCCGGAGCTCCGATGCGCCGCGCAGCAGACTCGTCAGCGCATGAATCCTCACGTTCGGACCCATGTCGATCGCGGCGGCATCGATCGGGCCAGCGACGATCACATCGGTCAGGTGCTCCGTCCCGACCGCCCTGACCCGGTCGAGTAGTTCAGGATGGCATACGAGCACACGCGCCCGGGCGAGATTCAGCCCGTGCTCGAGCATCTTGCCCTTGTGCGCCGTGTTCAGCGGCACGTAGACCGCACCGATGTAGTTGATGCCGAACCAGACCTGCACGGTCTCGCCGCCGTTCGGCATGAAGGTCAGCACCATGTCGCCCTGCTGCACGCCCACCGACTGGAGCGCCGCACCCATCCGCCGGGTCGCCGCGAGCGTCGCGGCGAACGTCCATTCGGCGCCATTTGCAAGCCGCGCGAAGACTTTCGTCGGACGCTCGGCCGCATGCTTGTCGAGCGCGTACCTCAGCACTGCGCGTTCGGGCGCAGGCACCCGCTGATCGACCCATCCTGACGCCATCTGTTTGTCTCCTCGCCCGCTCTTTGTTGTCGGGTCAGGCGGTCTGGATCGTTGCGATGCAATCCCCGTCGTTCACCAGGTCACCCACGGCCACGGCGTATGTACGCAGCGTGCCAGCTGCGGTCGAGACGACGTCCACTTCCATCTTCATGGACTCGATGACGAGCAGCAGATCGCCCGCGGCCACGACGTCGCCAGGATGCTTCTCCAGCTTGATCACCGTTCCTGGCATGTCGACGTGCACTTCGATATTGGGCATGGAAGTTCCTCTGCGCGGCTCAGCGGCCCTGCTTCTTTCGAGTGACCGTCTTCTGTTCGGGTGGGGCCTGCATGGCGCGAACGAACTGGACGATGGATTTGCGGATCGATTCGACGTCCAGCGAACGCTTGCTCATCAGGTGTTCGATCAGCATGCCGCGCACCATGCCGAGCAGCAGGGCCGCAACTTCCTCGAGGTTCTCGGCCTCGATCTGCCCAAGGCGCCTCGCCTCCTTCAGATGGGCGAGGAAGCCGTCGCGCCTCTTGGCGGTGAGCGCGTCGACATCGGAGCGGATCTCTGGATTGCCGTACATCGACTCGACGTAGATGGCGTACAGCGCGGACACAGCGATCGGATTGCGCTTGACAGCATCGAGGTGTGCGCCCGCGAGCGCTTCGATAGCCTCCAATCCTCTCTTGCCTTTCAGAGTTGTCTCGAGCGTCGAATCGAACCAACTGTCCATGGACTTCAGCAATGCACTGATGAACCCCTGCTTCGACTTGAAGGCATAGAGCGGCAGGCCTCGGCTGTAGCCGGCTTCGAGGCCGATCGCCGCGAGCGTGGTCGCGGCCACGCCGTGCCACGCAATCAGCCTCGTGCCGACGCGCAACATCCGCAACTCGGATTCCTCGCGCCGCTTCTGTTGGGTGCGACGGCTCTGCGACGCGAGAACCTCGGGCTCGATGACCTGCGTCGCGGAAGCGGTCCGCCGCTTCGGAGTTCCGGGCTTGTTCTTGCTGACCATGAGCCACTATATCAACTTGCTAGTCAGCCGGCAAGTGTTTAAGATCGCAGCTCACCAACGCAGCGGCACCCACTTATGACCGAGACCTCTCGCGACCTTCTGCAGAAGGTGAACGACTTCCGCGCCACCGTCATGGATGCGGGCAGGCCCGAAGCGGTAGAGAAGCGCCGCGCGATCAAGCGCATGACCCTGCGCGAGCGGATCGACACGATGCTGGATGACGGGACCTTCCGAGAATTCGGATCCCTGGTGGAGCCCCTGCGCGCCACTCGCTGGAATGCCGATCTCGTTGCTCCCGCCGACGGCATCGTGTGCGGCAAGGGCGTGGTCGACGGCAGACCCGTGATGGTCTACGGGACCGATTTCACCGTGTACGGCGGCTCCACGGGGCGCCACGGCATGCTCAAGCACGCACGGCTCGCCGAGAAGGCGATGACGAATGGCTTTCCGGTGGTGTATCTCTTGGAGGGAGGCGGCCACCGCATCCAGGACGGCCTCGACGCGCGCTACTTCGCGGCCGGGTCGAGCGTGTTCCAGAACCTCGCGCGCCTCTCCGGGTGGGTGCCGATCGCGACGGCCATGATGGGAGTCGGCTTCGCCGGTCCGACGAACTATGCGGCGATGTCCGACTTCGTCGTCATGATTCGCGGCTATTCGACGCTCGGGATCGCTGGGCCGGCGCTCGTGAAAGCGAGCACCGGCGAAGATCTCGACAAGGAGCAGCTGGGCGGAGCGGTGACTCAGGCCGACAAGAACGGTCTTGCCGATCTTGCCGTCGACTCCGAGGAAGAAGCACTGGCGGCCGTCCGCAAATTCCTTTCCTACTTTCCTACGAACGCGCAGTCTCCCCTGCCGATCACGCCGTGCGACGACCCCGTCGATCGGCGTGAAGAGGCCCTGCTGGACGTCGTTCCGGCGGATACGCGCCGCGGCTACGACGTCAAACAGGTGATCGAGCTGGTCGCTGACCGCGCCAGCGTCTTCGAGCTCAAGCCGACGTACGCCAAGAACATCGTGACCGCCTTGGCCCGCCTGAATGGCCGCCCCGTCGGCATCGTGGCCAATCAGCCCCGGTACCGAGCCGGGATGCTGGACACGCCCGCTTGCGAGAAGGCGGCGCACTTCATTGCGATTTGTGATGCGTTCGGTCTGCCCCTCGTGATGCTGATCGACGTCCCCGGCTTCGCCGTCGGAAGCGCCGCCGAAAGTACCGGCATCGCGCGCAAGAGCGCCCGGCTCTTCTTCGAGCTCGGCCAAGCCACGGTGCCACGCATCTCCGTCGCCCTGCGCAAGGGCTACGGCGCTGCTTACTACGCCATGGGGGGTGGACGGAGCTTCGAGGCCGACGCCGCATTCTGCTGGCCGACTGCCGAGCTCGGCGCGCTCTCCGTGGAGGGCGCAGTCGACGTCGCCTACCGCAAGGATTGGGAAGAGGCGGACAAGCCTGCCGACGCACGGGCCGAGTTGGTGAAGACGCTGAAGGCGCAGCTCGGCGCCCTCTCCGCGGCCAGCTCGTTCGGCCTCGACGACGTGATCGATCCGCGCGAAACAAGACAGCGCCTGATCGAGGTCCTCGAGGACTGCCCGCCACGACGCCAGAACAAGCAGCCGCCGAAGGTTCGCCAGATTTCGCCGATCTGAGGTCGCCATGGGCAACCACACGACGCTGCTCGTGGCGAACCGGGGCGAGATCGCCTGCAGGATCATGCGGTCCGCGAGGCAGCTTGGACTGCGCTGCGTTGCCGTGCATTCCGAGGCAGACAGCGGTGCGAGGCACGTCCGCCTCGCCGACGAGGCCATCTCGATCGGCGCATCGCCCGCCACGCAAAGCTATCTCGACATCGCCAAGCTGGTCGACGCCGCGCGGCGAACGGGCGCGACGCTGATTCACCCGGGCTATGGCTTCCTGTCCGAGAGCTCGTCGTTCGCGGCGGCTTGCGCGGACGCAGGGATCGTCTTCGTCGGCCCGAGCCCGCGCGCGATGGACCTGATGGGCGACAAGGAGATGGCTCGCCAGGTCGCACGCGACGCGGGCGTACCGGTGCTTCCGGGCACGGGCAAGCTCGATCCCGGCGACGGGGACTCGTTGATGACGCACGCCGCGAAGATCGGCTTCCCCCTCCTGATCAAGGCTGCGGCGGGTGGCGGCGGTATCGGCATCCGCCGGGTCGATCGGGCCGCAGACCTGCTTTCGGCAGCGACCGCGACATCGTCCATGGCGTCGAAGGCGTTCGGCGACGGTGCGATCTATCTCGAACGCTTTGTCCAGCGCGCGCGCCACATCGAGGTGCAGCTCTTCGGCTTCGGCAGCCAAGGCGCGATCAGCGTCTCCGACCGCGACTGTTCGATCCAGCGACGTCGCCAGAAGGTGCTGGAAGAAGCGCCGGCGCCGGGCGTGCCGGCTTCGGCGAGGAAGGGGATGGCCGACACGGCGATCGCCTTGGCGCGAGCGTGCGACTACGAAGGCGCCGGCACGGTCGAATTCCTCTTCGACGACGACGATGCGCGCTTCTACTTCATGGAGATGAACACGCGCCTGCAAGTCGAGCATCCCGTGACCGAAGCAGTCACCGGCCTGGACCTCGTTGCGATGCAGCTGCAGTACGCGATGGGAACGCTGAGCGCGGACGCATCGACTCGGGACATCACGGTCCAGGGCCACGCGGTCGAAGCCCGCATCTGTGCCGAGGATCCTGGTCGTTCTTTCCGGCCTTCTCCCGGCCGCATCACGAAGCTGGACACACCGGAGCTGCCGGGACTGCGCGTGGACACCGGCTTCGACGCCGGCGACACCGTGTCACCGTACTACGACAACCTGGTGATGAAGCTGATCACGCGCGGTCCCTCGCGCGCCGACGCGCTCGCCCTGATGGCGGACGCGCTGCAAGCGACGACGATCGAGGGCATCGCCACCAACCTCGACCTGGTGCGCGCGCTGGTGCAGGATCCGCGCTATCTCGCCGGCGCCGTGACGACGTCCTTCCTGGAAGACAACCTTGCCGCGCTGCTGGAAAAGAACGCGACCATGCCCTGACGAGCGGAGTTCATCTTGGATTTCAATGTAGAGCGCCTCGACGGCGGTGCCGTGTTCACGATCACCCGTGCGGAGCGCCTGAATGCTCTAACGAAGGCGATCTGGAACGGTCTCGAGGCTTGCATCGACGAGCTGGAGCGCGCCGACGCCCGCTTCCTCGTCATCACCTCGGCAGGGGAGCGGGCGTTCAGCGCCGGCACGGATCTCAAGGACAACGCGGGTCTCAGCTGGGACGAGCGACCCGCGAAGAACGACCGCGTGCGCACGCTGCTGCTGAGGATGTCGAAGTCGCCTCTGTTCACGGTTGCGGCGATCAACGGCCTGGCCTATGGCGGCGGGCTCGAGCTGGCCCTGGCGTGCACGGTGCGAGTCACGGTCGCGAGCGCGACCTTCTCGATGCCGGAGATCAAGCTCGCCGTGATTCCGTCGTATGGCGGAACTCAGTTCCTGCCTGCCGTGGTCGGCCGCAGTCGCGCGGCAGAGCTGATGCTCACCGCCCGGATACTGAGCGCGCAGGAAGCGCTGAACTGGGGGCTCGTGAGCGAAGTGTTGCCGACCCAGGCGGAAACGCGCCAGCGGGCTCTTTCACTCGCTTGCGAAGTTGCTGCCTTCAGCCCGGTCGCATATCGAAGCATCGTCCGCTGCCTCGAATCCGCAGGATCCGCACCGGACGAAGCCGCGATGGTTGTCGAAGCTGCCGAAGTGCGCACCGTCCTGGCGAGCGACGATGCAAAGGAAGGCGTCGCGGCGTTCGTGGAAAAGCGCAAGGCGGTGTTCAAAGGCCGCTGAGGGGGACGGCCAGACCGGCCGTCCGCTTCGACCACGCCGGCCGACGCCAGCATCCTAACGTTCACCGCAAGCGGATCGCGGCTTTCCCGATCAGCGAGCGGTCCAGCAGATGTCCCATGGCCTGGGGAACCTGTTCAAGCCCGTAGATCTTGGGCGCCGGCGGCCTGAGCTTCCCTGCGTCGATCCAGGACAGCAACGTGCCGATGTTCGCGCGACTTTTCTCGGGTGCCTTCTTCGCGAAGGCGCCGGTGAAGACACCGACAAGCTCGCATCCCTTCACCAGCAGAAGATTCGTCGGACACGTCGGGATCCTGCCGGAAGCAAATCCGAACACGAGGATGCGTCCACCCCACGCGATGCAGCGCAGGGACTCGTCGAAGGCGTCGCCTCCCACCGGATCGAAAACGACATCGGCACCGTTGCCGCCGGTCGCCGACTTGACCTCGTCGCGGAACTTCGGCGACGCGCGATAGTTGATGAGCACATCCGCCCCGTAGCCTCGAGCGGCCTGCAGCTTCTCTTCCGTGCCAGCGGCAGCAATGACATAGGCGCCCACGGCTTTGCCGATCTCCACGGCGTTGAGCCCGGTGCCGCCTCCGGCTCCAAGCACCAGGAGCGTTTCACCCGGCTGCAAGCGGCCGCGATCGACCAAGGCGTGATAAGTCGAACCGTAGCTCACCGAGAATCCGGCAGCCTGTTCGAGCGGAAGCTTTGCGGGTGCATGGAAGACGTCATCTTCGTGCGCGACTGCCAGCTCGGCGAAGGCTCCGGAGCCTCCGGTTCGAGCAAAGACACGATCGCCGGGGGCAAAGCCCTTCACGTTCGCGCCCACTGCGCGCACCACGCCGGCCATCTCCATTCCCGGCGCAAATGGCAGCGGTGGACAACCCTGATAGGTGCCCGCGGCCATCAGGATGTCCGGAAAGTTCAAGCTCGCGTAGTGACCCTCGATCAGCACCTGGCGGGCAGAAGGCACCGGCACCGGAACGTCGCCGACCTGCAGCAGGTCAGGGGGTCCGAATTCCCGGCACAGCAGCGCCCTCATTTCACGGCCAGCCCTGCAACGCTCGGCAGCTTGTACACAGAGCCTGCCGTGCCCGAGAACAGCTGCTGTCGCTCGTCGCGCGAATACCGCCGCGCGATCTTCTTGAACGCGTTCCACAGCACGACGTAGCTGCACGAACCCTTGTCGACCGGGAAGTTGCTCTCGAACATGGCTCGACGGGGTCCGAACGTTTCGATGCAGCGCTCGACATACGGCGCCCACGACGCCGCGAGCGCATCCGACCCCGGCGGCTCAGCGGCCGCATCGAAGTGGAATCCGACAGTCGCCATTCCCAAGCCGCCGAGCTTGATGTACACGTTGGGACAAGCGGCGAGTTCCGCGATGCCCGCTCGCCAAACCTCCGCAACCTCGTCGCGTTTTCCCGCGAAGCGGCCGATGCCGAGCGGCGCACCGACGTGGTTGAGGACCAGGGTCGTGCCGGGCTCGGCCCGGGCCAGCGCGGCGAGCTCGCGAAGCTGCGTGTGGAACACGTAGGCGTCGAACGACAGGCCCAGACGGCCTAGACAGCGGAATCCGGCCCGAAATGACGTGTCCGCCATGATGCCCGCGGCAAGGCCCCACTTCTTGTTGTGAATCGCTTCCTCGTCATCGTAGGCGGTGATCTGGCGGATGCCCTTGAAGCGAGGACCGGCGACTTGCATGTGCAGCTCAAGGACCCGCTGGACGTCATCCCCTGCCGTGAGGTTTGCCATCCCGACGATGCCTTCGCACAACCGAGACTCGCCGTAGACGCCGCTTGCGGACATCGCTGCAACGCCGTTGGCGAATTCCGTCTCGCCAAGCGAGCGTTCTTCCTTCGGGCCCTCCTTGCGGTACATCGAATAGCACTGCACGAATACCGACGAGACGATGTGATGGCCGGTCCTCGTATCCGCCAACAGGTCGTCGAACATGTATCGCCAGTTGGGAATGTCCCAGACGTGGTGATGCGCGTCGACGATCGGCAACTGCGGGTCGATCGCCTCTTCAGTCGTCTTAGTCAGCCAGTCGGGGCGAACACTCAGGTAGTGGCTCATGCGTCATTCGTCGACGAATTCGACTGCCTGCTGGACACTCGCTCGACGCGTGCGGAACTGGTTGGCGGGATGCGCAGTATCGGGGTATCCGAAGCTGAGGCCGCAGACGACTTGTCGGTCATCGGGGATGCTGAAGAAGCTTCGCAGGTACCCTGCCTGACCGGCCAACGCTGCCTGAGCGATCGACGCGACACCCATGCTCTGCGCCGCTAGCATGAAGTTGGCGACGTACGCTCCGCAGTCGACCGCACCGTACGTGCCGAGCGCTTCAGGGGTCGTGATCACAGCGGCATGCGGCGCTCCGAACAGCCGGAAGTTCTCTTCCGCCTGCTTTGCCGAAGCTACCCGGTCCCCTCGTGCGACGCCGACGCTTTCGTACAGCTGGAAGCCGCACTCCCGGCGCCTGTCCTGGTAGACGCCGATGTATTCGCGAGGAAAGGGTATATCCGGCTTCGCAGCGTTCTCGCGACGGTACTGGAGCAGTCCTTCGCGGAACCGTTCGGTGGCGGCTCCGCTGACGATGTGGACCTGCCAGGCCTGCGAGTTGCACCAGGAGGCGGTCTTCTGTGCGGTCGCGAGGATCCGCATCAGAACGTCTCTCGGAACCGGCGTCGGGAGAAATGCGCGGCAGCTGTAGCGCGCGCTGATGAGCTTGTCGAGGATGTCCGCGTCGGTCATCGGATCGATGCCTTTGCTTTTGGCGCCTGTTGCAGGTGCGGTGACGTCCATCAGATCACCTCGTGGGCGCGCAAGGCCGCGATCTCGGCCTGCGTGTAGCCAGCGACCTTGGTCAAGACCGATTCCGTATGTTCTCCCAGCAGCGGCGGTCGCCTGTGCATCTTCCCCGGAGTGCGCGAAAGGCGCACCGGCGTAGCGACGACCGGGGCTGGCTTGCTCATGCCCGGGTAGTTGACCGGTTCGAAGAACCCGGCGGCCTGGATATGTTCATCACTCAACGTCTCGGCTAGCGAGTAGACAGGGCCCGCCGGGATCTTCGCCGAGTTGAGCTCGTCCAGCGCCTGCGACGTGGTGCGGCTGTCGCACCATTGCTGCATGCGCATGCTGAGCGCCTCACCGTTGTCGCCGCGGAGCTGGTCCGTCTGGAAGCGCGGGTCGTCCCGCCACAGTCTCTCCTCCCCCATCAACCGGGCCCAGCGCTTGAACAGTCCGTTGCCCACGACCATGCAAAAGATCCAGCCGTCCTTCGTACGGAAGCAATCATGAGGACCGGAGGCCCAGCTGCGATTGCCCTGCGCCCTGCGCTTTTTCTCGAGGAGAGCTTCCTCGATTAGGTTGGTATCGGCGAGATTGAGTGCAGTGTGAAGCAGCGCTGTCTCCACGAGCTGCCCACGCCCGGACCGCTCTCGCTCCAGGAGCGCCGCCATCACGCCAAGCGCTCCGAAAGTCGCCGTCCCGAAATCGTTGGCCGGCACCGCGACGCGCATCGGGGTGACCCCGTCGCCCGTGAGGTGCATGGATCCCGACATCGCCTGGGCGATCGTCTCGAAGCCGGGCCGCTCCGCGAGTGGTCCGACCGAGCCGTAGCAGGAGTTCATGAAGAGGATGATCCTTGGGTTGATGTTTTGTAGGGTGTCGTAGTCCAGCGCCAGCTCCTTCAACTGCGCCAGGGGCATGTTTGCGATCACCACGTCCGACTCAGCGACAAGCCGCCGCACGACTTCGCGTCCCTCCGGCGAAGCGGGGTCTAGCGTGACGCTCAGCTTGTTGCGGTTCATCTGCAGGAAGCCGGCGCCCGTGCCGTCCGCGCCGACTGGCGCCGTCCAGCGATCTTCGCTACCTTCCCTCTTCTCGATGCGGATGACCTCCGCTCCGAAGTCGCCGAGAAGGGCGCCGCAGAAAGGCCCGGCAATGTATCTGCCGAAATCGAGGACCCGAATTCCGTTCAAAACGCCGGACATCCATTGCTCCTTCAGTTGGCGCCAGTCTACCAAGTTCCTTGCCCGTCGGCAAGTATGTTGGACTGCACTCGCGAGGGCACACCGACCAGGGTGATCCTCAGGGCGGCCGCTGGCATCAGAGCGGAACCCCAAGTGCGGCTTGCTTGTTGACAAGTAACTTCCGGAGGCTTAGTCTCGCGGCGCGCGGCCGCCCAGGTCGCCTCGAAGGAACCCCATGTTGTTCATGCGCGCACTGGTGGCGCTGCTCGCGCTGTCGAGCCTCCCGGCGTTCGGCCAGTCCTTTCCGAACCGTCCGATCACCATCGTCGTCCCGTTCGCCGCAGGTGGCCTGGCTGACGCGAGCGCGCGTCAACTGGCAACCTCGCTGAAGGACCAACTAGGCCAACCCGTCATCGTCGACAACAAGGTTGGCGCGGGTGGGACGATCGGCGCGCGCGCCGTCCAGAAGGCCAAGCCGGACGGATACACGCTCCTATACGGAAGCGTGGGACCGATGGTCGGCAGCCTGTACCTGGTGAAGGACCTGAACTACCACCCGCTCAAGGACTTCGTGCCAGTGCACGGTCTCACGGAAACGCCGATGGTGCTGGTGACTCAATCCACCAAACCTTACAAGACGCTCTCCGAGCTGGTGGCCTACGCCAAGGCGAATCCCGGCAAGGTGAGCTATGGCTCGGTGGGCGTGGGCTCGACGCTTCATCTCGCGAGCGTGTTGCTGGAGCAGTCGGCCAAGATCCAAATGAACCACATCCCTTACAAGGGATCGGCGCTCGCGCTGACGGACTTGATCGGCGGGCAGATCGATGTTCTGTTCGACTACCTGCCGACCAGCACACCATACCTCGAGTCCGGGAAGCTCCGCGCGCTCGCCGTCACGAGCAGCAAGCGTGTACCCGGTCGAGCCATCCCGACCGCCGCCGAGCAAGGGCTGCCAGACGTCGTGCTGAGCCCGTGGTACGGCATGTTTGCCCCCGCGGGTACGCCGCCCGAGGTGGTGCACAAGCTCTCGGCGGCTTTCAGTCAGGCCCTCAAGAAGCAGGCGGTCATCGACTACAACTTCACGGCCGGTGCCGTTGCGCTGGACCTCGGCCCGCGCGAGTTCTCGACCTTCATCGACAAGGAAATCGTCAAGTGGAAAGATCTCGTCGAGAAGTCTGGTGCCGTGCCTAATTGAAGACAGTCTCATGAAGAAGATCGGCATCTCGACGTTGCTCGTCGCGGGACTTGCCCTGTCAGGCAGCGGCACGCTTGCCCAGGACCTCAAGGACAAGGTGATCCGCTTTGTAAACCCGTTTGCGACCGGGGGAACCACGGACATCATCGCCCGCACGGTCGCCGACCAGATCACGAAGAAAACCGGTCAGACCACGTTGGTCGAGAGCCGCAGTGGCGGCGGCTCGATCATTGGCACGGCACACGTCGCAGCGTCGCCGGCCGACGGCACGACCGTTCTCATCACGAGTAATTCGTTCTCGATCAATGCCGTCATGCGCAGGGACCTCCCATACGACTCCGCGGCGCTAGAGCCGATCTGCATGGTCGTGGAGTCGCCGCAGGTTCTCGCCGTCAACGCAACCTCACCGTACCGCACCTTGAAAGACTTCGCCGAAGCCGCGAAGGCACAGCCGGGAAAATTGTCGTTCGCCTCCTCCGGCCCAGGATCGTCACAGCACATCGCCGGCGAAGTCTTCAAGATGGCGGCAGGCATCGACCTCACATACGTTTCCTTTTCAGGCGGCGCGCCCGCCATCACGGCAGTGCTGGGCGACCACGTGACCAGCGTGTTCACCAACTACGCCGAGCTCAAGCCGTACATCGACGCAGGTCGACTGCGACCTTTGGCCGTTGCGACGCACAAGCGGGTCCCGCTGCTTCCCAATCTGCCCAACTTCATCGAGCAAGGCTACGCGGTGGAGGCTTCCGTGTTCTTCGGGTTCCTTGCGCCGCCCCGCACGCCGGCACGGACGCTGGCGACACTGGAAGAAATGATCGGCGGCGCGTTGAGCGCTCCGGAAGTGCGAGCGAAGCTCACGTCGCTCGGTCTCGTCATTGAACAGCGCTGCGGCGACCGATTCCGCACCTACCTGGAGACGCAGCGCGAGGAATACGCGCGGGTCATCAAGGCGGCGAACATCAAGGCGCCCTGACCATGGGGCCGCTGCAAGGACTGAAGGTCATAGAGTTCGCCGGGATCGGTCCGGCGCCCATGTGCGCGATGCTGCTCGCCGACCTGGGCGCGACCGTGATCCGGCTGGATCGCCCCCAGAAGGCGAACCTCGGCGTCGAAAAGCCGCTGCAGTTCGACCTGACCCTGCGCAACCGTCCCGCTATCAGCATCGATCTGAAGAGCCGTGCCGGCGTCGATGCCGCACTGTCGCTGCTGGCGGATGCCGACCTTTGCCTGGAGGGATTCCGTCCCGGCGTGATGGAGCGGCTGGGACTCGGTCCCAAGGAATGCTTGGCTGTCAATCCGAGACTCGTCTACGGCCGGATGACGGGCTGGGGGCAGGACGGACCGCTATCGCAGAACGCAGGGCATGACGTCAACTACATCGCGATCACGGGCGTGTTGCACGCCATCGGGCGCGCTGGCCATCCGCCGACGCCGCCGCTGAACCTCGTCGGCGACTATGGCGGGGGTGCGCTCTACCTGGC
>JASLGD010000203.1 GCA_030150305.1 Caldimonas sp.
GCACCGTCACGAACGCGCCTAGAACGAGGTTGGCCGAGACCTCCCAGCGGATCGTGCCGAGCACGCCCGCGCCGTCGGCCCAGCGCTGCTCGCGAAGCGCAGCGTCGAGGCGGCGAAACAGCACGATGCGGATGTGCAGGAAGAGCGCGAGCATGACGAAGAAGACCGCGAACATGGCGTACCAGTCGAGCGGCATGTTGAAGCGCAGGCCGGCGCGCGACGCTGTCGACCACGCGATCGCGACCATCGCGATGCCGCAGACGAAGATGACTGCGATCGCGACGGCGACGACCGCGAGAAAGCGGCGCATCGCGGCGTGCATCAGCGCGATGCGCGCCGGCGGCTCGAGCACGCGCGCGGCCGGCCGCAGGCAGAACAGCACGAACGCCATGCCGCCGACCCAGACGATCACGGCGAGCAGGTGGAATGCCTTCAGCGTCGCGTACCAAACGGTCATCCCTCACAAGCGTTGCGCTTGTCGCGCATTCTTCCATCGCGCCGCGGGTCGCTCCAAATTGCGACGCTGCACAAAGCGCGGTATCGTCGTTCGACCCAGGGGGCGCGGAGGCCGACCGAATGACGAAGCTGTGCTCGGTGTGCGGAACCGAGAACCGCGAAGAAGCGCAGTTCTGCCGCGCGTGCGGCACTGCGTTTTCGTCGCAGCTGCCGCGCGCCGGAACCGACGCTCCGGCGCAGAACGTGTGCGCCGAGTGCGGCTTCCAGAACAAGCCCGGCCTGCGCTACTGCGCCAATTGCGGCATGAGTCTCGGCGGCGCGGCCGTGGGCGACCTCGCCGCCGGCGACGTCGCGAGCGGCAGCCCCCCGCCCCTCAGCTATCCGTCGTTCGCACCGGTCGCGCCGTATCCGCCGGCTCCCGTCGAGCAACCTCCCGACCTCCCCGACCCCGATGCCGAGATCGCCTTTCGTCAGCACGAGGCAGCCGAGGGCACGAGCGCTGCGATGCCGTTCGAGACGCCGCCTGCGCGCGGCCGCGCGCCGATCGTGGTCGGTGCAGTCGCGATCGCGCTCGTCGTCGCCGGCGCGCTCGCGTGGACGTACATGCGCCGCTCGGATTCGTCGCCACCGGCGGTCGGCGTGACGACGGCGCCGGTCGCGCCGCCGGTGCCGGCGTCCGACGTACCCGCGCCGCCGGTGGTGGCCGAGCAGACGCCGGCGTCGGCGGCGCCAGCGGTCGCGGCGACCGCGTCGGCAGTCGAGTCGCCGCCACCCGCGGCCGCAGCCTCCGACTCGCTTCCGCCTGCGGCGGCGCGCCCGCTGCCGCAGGTCGGCGACGCGAGTCCGCCCGAAAGCGCCGAAGCCGAGGCGAAGCGCGTCGCTGCCGAGCGGCGCGCGAAGGCGGCACGCGACAAGGCCGAACGCGACGCGAAGGCGACTGCCGACCAGCGCGACCAGAACGCCGCCGCCGCTCAACGCGCGGAACAGGACGCAGCGCGCAAGCGCGCCGAGGACGCGCAGCGCGCACGCGCGGCAGCGGCGCCGACGACCGTGCCGCCTGCCGCCGCAGTCGCCCAGCCGCGCGGCGTGCGCGAGCTCTGCGCGGGGCGCGGCACGATCGCCGAGGCGGTATGCCAGTCGCGCGCGTGCGGGCAGCCCGAGCACGCCAACGAACCGATCTGTCGTCAACTGCGCGAGCAGGACGAACGGCGCCGCAACTACGGCAACTAGCGCAGGTCGGGCGAACCGGCGCGCCCGAACGCGCGCCACGAGCGAGGAGTCGTGATGTCGAGCGAGACCGTGTCCGACGCGCCCGGCGCAGGCCTTTCCGGCCAGGCGTTCTCGAGCCTGCTGCAGGCGGTCAGCGGATTGCGCAACCGACGCGCGGTCGCCGCGATGCTCGGTTGCACGTTCGTCGGCGTGCTCGTCGCCGGCCTGCTGCTGGCGATGACGCCGATGCTCGGCTTCCTCGCGGGGCTGCTCGCGGCGATCGTCTGGTTCGTCGCGATCGGCACCGGCATCAACGCCGCCGGACTGCTGCAGATGGACCACGCGCGCGGCATCTCGCCGCGCAGCACCGCCGATGCGCTCGTCTACGGGCTGATGTGCATCCCGAAGCTGATCGTGCTCGCGCTCGCCTTCGTCGCCGTCGAGGTCGCGGTCTTCATCGTGATCGCGATCCTGCTCCTGATCTGCAAGATCCCGTTGCTCGGCCCGGTGCTGTTCACCGTCGTCTTCCCGGTCTCGGTTGTCGCCGCGGGCCTGACGATCGTCGGCCTCTTCATCTGCCTCGTGCTCTCGCTGCCCGCGATCTGGCAAGGCGCGAGCATCTCGCGCGCGCTCGCGCAGACGCTCGCGATCGTGCGCGGCAGGCTCGTCGAGGCGGTGCTCCTGCTCGTCCTCGTCGGCTTCATCGGCTTCGCGGTCGGGCTCGTCGTCTTCGGCGTGCTCGCCACCGGCCTGATGCCGACGCTCGGCCTGTCGTACTCGATCGTCGGCTTCGGCGGCCTCGGCGTCGAATCGATCGCCGCGATGTCGCAAGGCGGCGGCGCGCACGCGGTCGCCGGCGTCATCGGCGGCGCGCTGCTGTGGGCCGTCGCGGCATCGCTCGTCGGTCAGGTCTACCTGCTCGGGCTCTCGATCGTCTATCTGCGCGTCACCGAGGGACTCGACCTCACCTCAGCCGAAGAGTCGCTGCGCGCGACGCTCGACGAAGCGAAGCGGCGCACCGCCGAGCTCGGCGA
>JASLGD010000223.1 GCA_030150305.1 Caldimonas sp.
CGCGCGGCGCGTCCGCGTCCTGCGCACCCGGGCCGGCGCGCTCTGGCTGCTCGGCGCGGCGTCGGCGACCGCGATCGGCGTCTGGTCGAGCCAGGTGATCGGCATCGCCGCCGAGCCGCTGCCGTTCGCGATCGGCTACCACGGCCTCGGCTCGCTCGGCGTCTGGACGGCGGCGCTCGTCGCCGCGCTCGCCGGCTTCGGCGCGGTCAGCGGCCGCATCGCGACCCCCGGCAGGGTCGGCTTCGGCGCCGTCGCGCTCGGCATCGGCGTCGTCGGGACGCACGCGATTGCGCTCTTCCCGCTCGGCCTCGTCCCCGGCGTCGACTGGCAGATCCTGCCGCTCGTCGCGGCGTTCGCGGGCGCGGTCGGCGGCTGCATGATGGCGCTCGGCGCGTTCTTCCGCGGCGGCGACCGCACCAAGCCGACGACGCTCGGCTGGCAGGCGACGTCGGCGGCGGTGTTCGGATTCACGATCGTCGCGACGCAGCAGCTCGTGATCGGCGCCGCCGGCCTCGGCGAGCAGACCGCGTCGATGCACAGCGACGGCGTGTCGTCGGCGACGCTCGTGCTGTTCGCCTCGATCGGCTCGTGCATGGTGCTCGGCGTCGGGCTGCTGTTCTCGGTGCTCGAGGCGCGCCTGCAACGGTCGCTTCGCCAGATCGAGACCGAGCTGCAGCGGCGCAGCTTCCGTGACGGCCTCACCGGGCTGCCGAACCGGCTGATGTTCGACAGCATGCTCGCGCAGGCAGTGCAGCACGCGCACAACACGCACGGCCGCCTCGCGATCCTGTTCATCGACCTCGACGGCTTCAAGCCGATCAACGAGTCGTTCGGCCACGCCGCCGGCGACCTCGTGCTGCGCGAGGTCGCGGCGCGGCTGAAGCGCTTCGCGCGACCCGAGGACCGCGTCGCGCACCTCGGCGGCGACGAGTACCTGCTGCTCATCGGCGGCAACCCGACCGCCGAGGACGCGGCGATCTTTTCCGAGCGGCTGCAGGTCTCGATCGGCGAGCCGTGCCGCATGAACGGCAAGGAGGCGATCGTCTCGAGCTCGATCGGCATCGCGATGTATCCCGAGCACGGGCCCATCTCGGCGCTGATCGCGAACGCCGAGGCGGCGATGCGCTCGGCCAAGAGCGGCGGCGGCGCCGGCTACGCGTTCTTCGAGGAGCGCATGACGAGCGGCGCGCGCGACCAGCTCGAGCTGCTGCGCGACCTGCGCCGCGCCCTCGCCGAAGGCCAGCTGCACCTCGTCTACCAGCCGAAGATCCACGCGCCGAGCGGCGAGATCACCGGCGCCGAGGCGCTGATGCGCTGGGAGCATCCGCATCGCGGCATGGTCGGGCCCGATCAGTTCATCCCGATCGCCGAGCGCTTCGGCCTGATCGGCGCGATGGGCAACTGGCTGATCGAGGAAGCGTGCCGGCAGGCCGGCGCCTGGCGCGACGCCGGGCTGCAGATGCGCGTCGCGATCAACCTGTCGGCGCACCAGCTGCGCCATCCCGACCTCGCCGACCGCATCAGCATGGCGCTGCGCAGGAACAACATCAAGCCGCAGCTGCTGACGTGCGAGATCACCGAGTCGGTGGCGATGGAAGACGCGTCGAACGCGATCCGCATGGTCGAAAAGCTCAGCGCGCTCGGCGTCAACATCTCGATCGACGACTTCGGCACCGGTTACTCGAGCCTCTCGTACCTTCGCAAGCTGCGCGCCGGCGAGCTGAAGATCGACAAGAGCTTCGTCCTCGACCTCGAGACGAGCGCCGACGCGCGCGCCGTCGTCGACGGCATCGTCAAGCTCGCGCACGCGCTCGGCCTGAAGGTCGTCGCCGAGGGCGTCGAGACCGAGGCGCAGCACCAGATCCTGCGCTCGTTCGGTTGCCACGAGCTGCAGGGGTTCCTGTTCGCGCGGCCGATGTCGGCGCGAGCGCTCTCGAACTGGGCGATGGAAGACGTCGGCCCGCGCGCGCTCGAGTTCCGCGACTCGCTCTACCGCCCGACCGCCGCCGGCGCGCTGCACTGAGGCGCCGGCCGGCGGCCGCTACCAGCCGAGACCGAGGTGGAGCGGCAGGTAGACGAGCATGCCGACGACGATCGTGCCGAGCAGGCCGCGCCGCGCGAGGAACCACACCGTCGCCACCGCCGCGGCGAAGATGCGAGCGTCGCGCCACGTCTCGATCACATGGCCGCCGCTCATTGCGATCTCGGGGACGACGACCGCGGCGAGCGCCGCGATCGGCGCGTAGCGAAAGCCGGCCTCGAGCCAGCGCGGCAAGCGCCACGGCTCTCGGGGCAGGAAGAAGAGCGCGCGCGTCAGCACGGTGACGACGGTCATGCCGACGATCGTCGCGATCGTCCAGGCGTCGGTGCCGCTCACGGGTGCTCCTCGCCGGGCTCGCGCTCGATCCGCACCGCGCCGCCGGGCAGCCGCTCCGCAGCCAGCCCCGCCGCGATCGCTGCGGCGATCGCGACGAGGATGTTGAGCTTCAGCGGCAGCGCGTAGGCAGCGACGGCGACGACGCCGGCGACCGCGGCGGCGGCGAGCCGCCGCCACGTCGTCGCGAGCATGATCATCGTCGCGAGCAGCGCGAGCACGCCGGCGAAGCCGAGGCCCCAGGCGACCGGAATCGTCGCCGCGAGCGCGGCGCCGACGAGGCTCGAGGTCGTCCAGACGAGCCAGCACGCGACGCCGTTGCCGAGCCAGTACGCGTCCTGCGCGGCGACGCCGTCGGCCGTCGTCGCGGCGTGCGGAAACCTGCGGATGAAGAGGCCGTAGTTGAGGTCGGCGAAGAGATAACCGCGCAAGACGCGTTCCCCGACCGGCAGGTGCGCGACATACGGACGCAGGTGCGCGCTGAAGACGATGAAGCGCAGGTTCACGCACGTCGACGTCGCGAGGATCACCCACATCGGCGCGCCCGCGGCGATCAGCGGCAGCGCGGCGAGCTGCGAGCTGCCGGCGAAGA
>JASLGD010000294.1 GCA_030150305.1 Caldimonas sp.
GGCGGCGTCTCCGAGAGGACGCCGAGCCAGCCGAACGGATAGACGCGCTCGAAGGTCTGCAGCGCGGCGGCGGGAACGCTCTGCCGGCAGACGCCGTGGTAGCCGTCGCAGCCGGCGATGAAGTCGCACTCGACCGTGTGCGTCGTGCCGCCCTGGACGTAGGTCACCGAGGGCGTCGCGCCGTCGAAGCCGTGCGGCGTCACGTGGTCCGCCTCGTACACCGTCTCGAGCCCGGCGGCTTCGCGCGCGTGCATGAGGTCGCGCGTGACCTCGGTCTGGCCGTAGACGGTGACGTGCTTGCCGGTCAGCTTCTCGAAGTCGATGCGGTGGCGCGCGCCGCCGAACGACAGCTCGACGCCGTGGTGGACGAGGCCTTCGGCGTGCAGGCGCGCGGCGACGCCGGCTTGCTCGAGCAGCGCGACGGTCACCTGCTCGAGGACGCCGGCGCGGATCCGGCCGAGCACGTACTCGGCGCTGCGCTGCTCGACGATGACCGCGTCGACACCTGCTTTCGCGAGCAGCGCTCCGAGCAGCAGGCCGGCGGGACCGGCGCCGACGATCGCGACTTGGGTTCTGCTCATCGCGCGGCCGCCATGCTCAGGCCGCGATCGGCGCGGCGCAGTTGGAGCAGTACTTCGCGCCGGGGCTCGCCGCGGCGCCGCATGCGCTGCAGAAGCGACGCGCAGCGCTCCCGGTGACCGCAGCGGCGACGTTCGGCTGCACGCCGAGCGCGGCGTGCGCGGTCGCGGTCTGCAGGTCGCGATGGAGCTGCGCCGCCGCGGCGTCGTGCGGCGCGCCTGCCGCGAGCGCGCGCTCGCCGGCGCCGAGCGCGGCGATGCGCTGCTCGTCCTCGCCGCTGAACGGCGCGACGAGGACGCTCTGGCTGTGCGCGAAGCGGATCAGCTCGCCGGCGAGCGCCTTTGCCTCCTGCTCGGTCGAGAACATCGCCGTGACCTGGCGGGCGTCGTCCTTGGCGAAGACGACCGACTCGATCCGCGCCCGCCACACGCGCAGCGTCATCGCCTCGGTGCGGACGATGTCGTTGGCGGTGTTGAGCCGGCTCGTCAGCGCGTTGCCGGTGCCGATGTGCGAGGTCTGCCAGCTGCCGACCATCTCGACCCACGTCACGATCGACTCGAAGTTGAAGCGGCCCCACAGGCGCGCCGACGCCTGGAAGCAGAACGTCGCGACAAGCGCGAGGATCGCCGAGTTGCCGACCAGCGCGAAGCGGTTCTGCTGCCACGGTGCGACGACGTCGAAGCCGCGCACGAAGGCGAGCGTCATCGCGATCGAGGCGAGCACGAGCGCAGTCGCGTAGACGTCGAGCAGGAGGAGCGCGCGGTGGCGCGGGTTGGCGAGCGCCGCGCCGAAGGTCGGCGGCCGCGTGCCGCTCACCGGCAGCGGCTGGCTCTCCTCGAGCAGCTCGCCGGCGAAGTTGCCGGCCGGCGTCGCCGCGGTCGTCACCGGCTCGATGCGCGCGTAGCGGCGATTCGGGATGCGCTCGGTCCAGCTCGCCTGCAGCAGGCGGTCGAGCTCGGTCATCAGCGTCTGCGGCGGCGCGTTCATGGACAGCCGCTCCTGCTCGACGCTCGCGCGCGTCTGCGGCGACGCGTCGACCTGGGCGAGAACGGCGGCGATGTCGAGCGCGCACGCGACGAGCGCGGCGCCGAGCATGACGAAGGTCTGGACGTCGAGCGAGAACGCGCCGATCGCAGGCAGCTTCGGCGCGACGACGCGGATCGCGACCGGCAGCACGATCGCCGCCGCGACGAGGACGACGACCGACGTCGCCGTCACCCGTGCCTTGTCCTCGGCGAGCACCGGTCGGAGCAGGAAGACGAGGCCGAACACGAAGTAGACGATGCCGATCCACGGCCGCGTCGCGGCATCGCCGAACACGAACCACGAGAACGCGAAGCTCGCGAGCGTCGCCGCGATCGCGGCGAGGTTGAACATCGTGCGGCGCGCGAGCAGCTGGACCTGGCGCGGCGCCGTGATCAGCGTCGGCGCCCAGTGGTAGAGCAGCCCCTCGACGGCGCCCTGCGGCTCGGGATACGTGAGGCCGCCCTGGCGCAGCGTCTCCTTGAGCGCGTCGGCCGCCGGCGAGCCCCCGTTTGCTCCCGGAGCGATCTCGGGCGCGAGCGACGCCGGCCGGCCGCGGCCGAAGAAGAAGCGCAGCCGCTTCGCCGCGGTCGCCGCAGCGACGACGCCGGCCGCGACGAGCACGACGCCGGCGACGAGCGGCGCTGCGACGAGCCCGGGCGCGCTCGCCTCGATCGCGCTCTTCGCCCAGAGCAGGCTGACGACGCCGGCGGCGGCGAGCAAGGCGCCGCACAGCCAGAGCAGTCGGTTCTGCAGCTGGTAGGGATTCGGCAGCTCGAGCAGCTTCGAATCGGAGCCGTACTCGTACGTCATCGTCGCGGGTCTCGGGTCGTGGCGAGTGTAGGCGCGCGCGTCGCGCTGCGGGCGATCGCTCGGCGCGCGGCCGAGGCACAGCGCTTGCCGCGACAGCCGCAAGGAGAGCGCGCCATGCGACACGCAGACACCCCGTCCGGACCCGGCAAGCCGATGCGCGAGCGGCACGACGCCGTCACTGCGCAGGAAGAAGTCGACGAGATGGCCGAAGACGCCGGCACGCCGGTCGACGCCGGCGAAGACGCGCGCCACGCCGATCGCAACGCGCACGGCGATCGCGAGCGCGACGGCGCCGGCGACAACGCGAGCGGCGGCACCTGAGCGCCGCGGCGCGCTCGGTGCCGCGCCTCTGCTCGCCGAGCCCCTCGCCGGGAACGCGCTACCCTTTGCCGATGGGCGAGCCGACCACGTCTTCGACGACCCGCGACGATCCGCTCGCTGCCCCCGAGCTGGCGCGCTTCGCCGACCTCGAGGTCGAGGTCGGTGCGCCGATCGAGGTCGGCAACGTCGCGGGCGGGCTGCGCCGGGTGATTCCGATCACCGGCGGCCGTTGCCGCGGGCGCGGCTTCGACGCGCGCGTGCTGCCCGGCGGCGCCGACTTCCAGCTCGTCACCAGCGCAACGATGGCGCGGCTCGAGGCGCGCTACGTGCTCGAGACCGACGGCGGCGATCGCATCTACGTCGCCAACGACGCGATCCGCACCGCGCCTGCGGCGGTGATGGCGAGGCTCGTCCGCGGCGAGCCGGTCGATCCGGGCGACGTCTATTTCCGCTGCGTGCCGCGCTTCGAGACGAGCGCGCCGGCGCTCGCCTGGATCCACGAACGCGTCTTCGTCGGCGTCGGCGTCCGCCGGCCTTCGGTCGTGCAGATGCGCTTCTTCGAGGTGCGCTAGAGCACGGTGCCCGAAGGTCCTTCGATCGCCATCCTGCGCGAGGAAGCGCAGCGTTTCTCCGGCAAGCGGATCGTCGCCGTCGAGGGCAACACGACGATCGCCAAGGAGCGGCTGCTCGGCGAGCGGATCGTCGCGATCCGCAGCTGGGGCAAGCACTTCCTCGTCGAGCTGAAGACGTTCTCGCTGCGCATCCACTTCCTGATGTTCGGCAGCTGGCGGATCGACGAGCGCAAGGTCGGCGCGACGCCGCGCCTCTCGCTGCAGTTCCGCCGCGGCGAGCTCAACGTCTACACGTGCTCGGTGCGCTTCGTCGAGGAGCCGCTCGACGACGTCTACGACTGGAGCGCCGACGTGCTCTCGGATGCATGGGATGCGGCCGCGGCGCGGCGCAAGCTCCGCGCGATGCCGGAGACGCTCGTCTGCGACGCGCTGCTCGACCAGAACGTGTTCGCCGGCGTCGGCAACATCATCAAGAACGAGGTGCTGTTCAGGATCCGCCTGCACCCGCTCTCGAAGGTCGGCGCGCTGCCGCCGAGGAAGCTCGCGCAGCTCGTCGACGAGGCGCGCCGCTACAGCTTCGACTTCCTCGCCTGGAAGAAGGCGTTCGTGCTGCGCAAGCACTGGCTCGCGCACACCAAGCGGACCTGTCCGCGCTGCCGCATTCCGCTCCTGAAGGCGCACCTGGGCACGACCGACCGGCGCAGCTTCTGGTGCGAGCGCTGCCAGCGGCGCTACGGCTGACGGCGAGCGCCCCGGCGCCCGCGGGCGGCGCCGGCGATCCGTGCGATCCGGCACGAAGCGGCGGAGTCAAGCTCGCGCGGGTGCCGCCGATAACTCCGCTATCCCCGTCCGCCAATGAAGACCGCTCGTCCGCCCACCGCCCAGATCGACGTCGGCGACCTCAAGGTCGGCATGTTCGTCCATCTCGACATGGGCTGGATGTCGCACCCGTTCCCGCTCAGCAGCTTTCGCATCGCTACCCAGGCGCAGCTGGCGACGATCCGCTCGCTCGGCGT
>JASLGD010000303.1 GCA_030150305.1 Caldimonas sp.
ACCCGCCACCAGACCTCGCCGGACATTTCCTCTTCTTCGTTGCGCGGCGCCGGGACGCGGCGAAACTGGCAGTCGGTGAGGTATTCGATCTCGTCGTAGTCGTAGAACACGACCTTGCCGTGGCGCGTGACGCCGAAGTTCTTCCACAGCATGTCGCCGGGGAAGATGTTGGCGCGCACGAGGTCCTTGATCGCGTTGCCGTACTCGACGACGACCCGGGCGCGGTCCTCGGGCGTCGCTTCCTGCAGGTAGATGTTGAGCGGGATCATCCGCCGCTCGATGTAGACGTGGCGGATGACGAGGACGTCGCGCTCCTCCTCGAGCAGGCTCGCGCAGTGCAGGCGCAGCTCGGCGACGAGCTCGTCGTCGAAGCGCGCGAGCGGCAGCGCGACGTCGCTGTACTCGAGCGTGTCGGCCATCCGGCCGACGCGGTCGTGCTGCTTGACGAGCAGGTACTTGGCCTGCACCTGCTCGCGCGTCGTCTCCTTCGGCGGCGGGAACTGGTCCTTGATCACCTTGAAGACGTACGGGAAGCTCGGCAGGTCGAAGACGAGCATCACCATGCCCTTGATGCCGGGCGCGATGCGGAACTTGTCCGACGAGTGCCGCATGTGCATCAGCAGGTCGCGGTAGAAGAGGCTCTTGCCCTGCTTCTGCAGGCCGAGGGCGCTGTAGAGCTCGGAGTTGGGCTTCCTCGGCATCAGCGAGCGCAGGAACTGCACGTACGCCGACGGCACCTCCATCGTCACCATGAAGTAGGCGCGCGCGAAGCTGAAGACGAGCTCGAGGTCGTCCTCGCCGAACAGCGCCGCGTCGATGACGAGGCCGCGCTCGCCGTGCAGGATCGGCAGCGCGAACGGCGTCTCGACGAAGCCGTTGACGATCTTGCCGACGACGTACGCGCCCTTGTTGCGGAAGAAGAGCGACGACAGCACCTGGATCTGGAAGTTCGCCTGCAGGCGAAAGTCGCCGAGCTGATCGTCGACCGCCGCCATGACCGCGGCGACGTCGCGATCGAGGTCCTCGAACTCGCGCTCGAGCTGGAAGTTGGTGACGATGCGGTGCCACGTCTCGACGAGCGTCTCCCGCGACGGGTAGTAGGCGCGGTACGTCGGCAGCGCCGCCGGCTCGTCGTTCTCGAGATGCTCGGTCGCGACCGCCGAGCGCACGAAGAGGACGTCGTTGTGGAAATAGCTGCGGTGCAGGATCTTCGTCGTCACCGAGTTGAAGAACGTCTCGGCGCACTCGGGCTGGTAGTGCTTGATGAGCAGCCCGATGTAGTGCAGCTTGACGTGCTGCCAGACCTCGACCGGCAGCGTCGCCGCGCCGAACTCGTTCTGCAGCCGCTCGGTCGCCTCGGCGACGCGGCGCGCGTAGTACTCGATCCGCTGCGCCTGCGCCTGCTGCTGGCCCTGCCAGTCGGCGGCCTCGAAGCGCTTCTTCGCCTCGACGCTCGCCTGGCGGAACAGGCGATAGTGGCGGTCGAAGCCGTCGAGCATCGCGCGCGCGATCGCGAACGCGCGCTCGTCGGTCAGCGCGCGCGGCAACGCGACCGCCGCGCTCACGCCTTGGCCCTCGCCCGCGTGCGCAGCGCCCGCCGCGCCGCGGCCTCCTGTGCGACGACCTCGTCGAGCGTCGCCTGCAGCTCGCCGAGCCGCGTCTCGAGCAGCGCGCGCTGGCGCGCGAGGACGTCGACGAAGCGGCGCAGCTGCGCGTCGCTGTCGCGCCGCGTCTCGTACATGTCGACGAGCTCCTTGACCTCGGCGAGCCTGAGGCCGAGGCGCTTGCCGCGCAGCGTCAGCGTCAGCCGGGCGCGGTCGCCGGCGCTGTAGACGCGGCTCTTGCCGGCGCGCGCGGGCCGCAGCAGCCCGCAGTCCTCGTAGAAGCGGATCGCGCGCGTCGTCAGGCCGAATTCGCGCGCGAGCTCGCCGATCGAGAACGTCGGCGCTTCGGCGGGCGCCGCGCCGGAGGGTGTCCGGCGCGCGACGGCGGCTCGGGCCATGACCAACTACACTCGAAGTTGACGTTTACGTAAGGTGCGCGAAGTCTAATGGAAGCGGCGCGATGAACGCTCTCGAGAGCCAGCTCGACTACTGCCTCGGCACCGCGACTCCCGAGCCGGGGCGCGCGTTCGAGGTCGCCCCCGGGATCCTCTGGGCGCGCATGCGCCTGCCGTTCCGGCTCGACCACATCAACGTCTGGCTGCTCCGCGACGCCGTCGTCGAGGGCCCGGGCGAGCCGGCGCGCGAGGGCTGGAGCATCGTCGACTGCGGCATCGACGACGAGGCGACGCACGCGGCGTGGGAGGAGCTGTTCGCGACCGCGCTCGGCGGCCTGCCGGTGCTGCGCGTGATCGTCACCCACATGCACCCCGACCACATCGGCTCGGCGCACTGGCTGTGCGAGCGCTGGAACGCGCGCCTCTGGATCAGCGCGACCGACTACGGCGTCGCGCGCACGGCGACGCGCGCGAGCGCCGGCTTCGGCGGCCCGCTGTCGGCGGCGTTCATGGCGCAGCACGGCATGGCGGCCGACCGCGAGAAGGTCGGCGGCGTCGCCGCCCGCAGCAACTACTACAAGAGCCTCGTCCCCGACGTGCCGGCGTCGTACCGCCGCATGCTCGGCGGCGGCCGCGTCGCGATCGGCAGCGGCGCGGCGCGCGCCGACTGGACGTGCCACGCCGGCTACGGCCACGCGCCCGAGCACATCGCGCTGCACAACGAGCGCGCGGGCGTGCTGATCAGCGGCGACATGGTGCTGCCGCGGATCTCGACCAACGTCAGCGTCGTCGACGTCGAGCCCGAGGCCGACCCGCTGACGCTCTACCTCGACTCGATCGAGCGGATGCGCGCCATCGATCCGGGCGTCCTCGTGCTGCCGTCGCACGGCCTGCCGTTCAAGGGGCTGCACACGCGGATCGGGCAGCTGCAGGCGCACCACGCCGAGCGCTTCGCCGAGACGCTCGAGGCGTGCGCGGCCAGGCCGCTGAGCGCGTTCGAGCTCGTCCCCGTGCTTTTCACACGCGCGCTCGACTTGCACCAGATGACGTTCGCGATCGGCGAGTCGATCGCGCACCTGCACGCGCTCTGGTACCAAGGCAAGCTCGCGCGCGAGATCGGCAGCGACGGGGTGATCCGGTTCCGCACCGTGTGAGACAAGACCTCCGAGCGACGCGCGGCAGGCGAGCGAAGGGCAACGTCAGAGCCGTTCGGCGAACCGCAATCCGCGCCTGACCTCGCGGTACTCGGGCACCACCGACTCGACGATCGCCCAGAACCGCGGGCTGTGGTTCATCTCGCGCAGATGCGCGAGCTCGTGCGCGACGACGTAGTCGATCGTCGCGAGCGGCTGCTCGATCAAGCGCCAGTGCAGCCGGATCGATCCGTCGGCGCTCGCGCTGCCCCATCGCGTCGCCGCCGACGAGAGGGACAGCCGGCGCACGCGCACGCCGAGGCGCTGCGCGAAGTGCGCGGTGCGCTCGTGGAAGACGCGACGCGCCTCGCGCTGCAACCAGCCCTGCACCGCTTCGCGGATGCGCTCGGACGAGGCGTCGCGGGGCAAGGCGACGACGAGGCGCGGCGGCTCGCCGGCCGACGACGCGGCGACGAGCGCGGCGCCGCCTGCCGCCGCGGGGTCGAGCGCGACGACGGCCTTGCCGCCGAGGTAGGCGAAGAAAACGCCGTCGCGCCACACGACCCGCGCCGCGAGCCCGCGCGCCGCGCGCCCGCGTTGCTCGACGAGGCGGGCGACGATCCAGCGGCGCTTTTCCTGGACGGCGGCGTCGATCTCGCGCAAGGGCACGCGGCGCGCGGCGCGCACGGTGAGGCCGTCGCCATCGACGACGAAGCCGATGCTGCGCCGGGTGACGCGGACGAGCCGATACGCGACCGTGCGGCCGTCGAGCACCGCCTCGCGCGTTGCTTCCCGGTGGCGCCACGGCGCGTGGTCGGCGCTCGGCGCATCGCTCGTCCCGGCGGTCGACGGTTGCGCGTTCGTCGGCCCGGCGCTCGTCGGCGCGGCGCTCGTCGGCCCGGCGCTCGTCGGCGCGAGGCCCGTCGGCTCGACCGGACGGGTCGGCGTCGATGTGCTCGGTGGCGCGCGCGAGGGCGCCGGCGTGCTCGCCTCGGCCGCTTCGAGCGCATCGAACAGCCCGAGCTGCAGCGCATCGACGATCCGCCGCAGGCCGCGGCGCAGGCCCATGCTCATCGCGCGAGCGCCGGCGCGCCGCTCTCGCCGACGTACGCTTCGGGGTCGAGCCGGCGCATCTCGGCCTCGATCCAGCGCTCGACCTCGCGCATCAGCTCGTCGGCACTGCGGCCGGTCGAGTCGATCGGCTTGCCGATCGAGATGTCGATGACGCCGGGCCGCAGCAGAAAGCTCTTGCGCGGCCAGCAGCGCGCCGACGTCACCGCGATCGGCACCACCGGGCGGCCCGTCTCGACCGCGAGGCGCGTGCCGCCGTGCTTGTACGTGCCCTGGCTGCCGCGCGGCGTGCGCGTGCCCTCCGGGAACATGATGACCCAGTTGCCCTGCGCCATGTAGCGACGGCCCTGCTCGGCGACCTTCGTCCACGCCTCGGTGCGCTTGCTGCGGTCGATGTGGATGAGGTCCATGCGCGCCATCGTCCAGCCGAAGAACGGCACGTAGAGCAGCTCGCGCTTGAACACGTAGCAGAGCGGCCGCGGCATCAACGTCGGAAACGCGAACGTCTCCCACGTCGACTGGTGCTTCGGCAGCAGGATGACCGGCGTGTCGGGCAGGTTCTCGCGTCCGGTGACGCGCGCGCGGACGCCGCAGATCGCGCGCGCGCCCCAGATCGCGGCGCGCAGCCAGACGATGACGAACCAGTACAGCCGCTCGCCGCGCACGAAGATCGAAGCGATCAGGCACAGGATCGCCCACGGGATCACCGTGACGACGAGGAAGACGACGTAGATCGCCGAGCGGATCGCCGCGAGCATGCTCGTCATCGGTCGAACGGCAGGAACACCGAGTCGGCGGTGTCGGTGTCGCCGCGCGCCTGCCGCTCGCGCTGGATGAGCTGCTGCGCGAACGACGCGAGATCGGCGTGGAAGACGGCGTGCGGCATCGCCTTGCGGATCGCGCGCAGCGCGGCGTCGTCGAGCAGCGCGCCCTTGCCGGTGCGCACGAGGTGCGGCGCGCAGCCCGCGGCGACGGCGGCCTCGAGGTCGCGCAGCGAGTCGCCGACCGCGTACGTCTCGCGCAGCGCGACGCCGTAGCGCTCGCCGATCGCGTTCAGCATCCCGGGCAGCGGCTTGCGGCACGTGCAGCCGTCGTCGGGGCCGTGCGGGCAGAAGAAGACGGCGTCGATGCGGCCGCCGAGCTCGGCGAGCGCGCGGTTCATCTTGGCGTGGATGGCGTTCAGCGTCGCGAGGTCGAAGAGGCCGCGCGCGATCCCCGACTGGTTGGTCGCGACCACCGTGTGCCAGCCGGCGTGGTTGAGCCGCGCGATCGCCTCGAGCGAGCCGGCGATCGGCACCCACTCGTCGGGAGACTTGACGAAGTCGTCGCGGTCCTCGTTGATCGTGCCGTCGCGGTCGAGGATGATGAGCTTCATCGTCGCATCAGACCGCAAGCCGCGAGAGGTCGGCGACGCGGTTCATCGTCGCCTTCAGCGCAGCCAGCAACGCGAGGCGGTTGGCGCGCAGCGCGGGCGACTCGGCGTTGACCATCACGCTGTCGAAGAACGCGTCGACGCTCGGCTTCAGCCCGGCGAGGATGCGCAACGAGCCCGCGTAGTCGCCGTGGCGGTAGGCGTCGTCGGCGCGCTGTCCGACATCGCCGAGCGCCGAGGCCAGCTCCCGCTCGGCGGGCTCGGCGAGGAGCGCGCCATCGACGCTCGCGGCAGCGCCATCGCTCTTCTTCAAGATGTTCACGACCCGCTTGTTCGCCGCCGCGAGCGCGGGAGCTTCCGGCAGCGCGACGAACTCGCGAACGGCCTGCACGCGCTGCACGGTCTCGTGCAACGGCGGCCGGTGGCCGATCACGGCGTCGACCGTCTTGACGTCGAACTGACTCGCGAGCTGGTGGAAATAGCGCTCGTAGATGAACGTCGCGACTTCGTCCACGACGTGCGGATCGAGCGCGCCGGCGAACGAACTCCGCGTCTCGACGAGCAGCTCGCGCAAGTCGAGGCGCATCGGTCGGCCCGCGAAGGCCGGAGTCGCGCCAGCGATCTCGAACGCTTGGATCAACGTCAGCGCGTGGCGACGGAGCGCATACGGGTCCTTGTCGCCGGTCGGCTTGGCGCCGATGCCCCACATGCCGACCAGCGCTTCGGCCCGGTCGGCGATCAGCAGAGCCTGGGTGACGAGGTGCGCGGCCGCCTCGGCATCGGTTCGTCGATGCACGTACTGCTCGCGGATCGCGGCGACGACCTCGGGCGGCTCGCCGTCGTGCTCGGCGTAGTAGCCGCCCATGATTCCCTGCAGCTCGGGGAATTCGCCGACCATGTCGGTCAGCAGGTCCGCCTTCGCGAGCTCGGCTGCGCGCTCGGCCAGAGCGGGATCGGCGCCGATCCGTTCGGCGACCCAGCGAGCGATCCGCCGCAGCCGTCGGACCCGATCGCCCTGGCTGCCGAGATCGCGGTGGTAGACGACCCGGTCGAGCTCGGGCACGCGCGACGCGAGCGTGCGCTTTCGGTCCTGGTCGAAGAAGAACTTCGCATCGGCCAGGCGCGGCCGCACGACGCGCTCGTTGCCGGTGACGACGTGCGATGGATCGGCGGGGCGGATGTTGCTGACGACGAGGAAGCGGCTCGTCAGGCGGCCGTCGGCGTCGAGCAGCGGAAAGTACTTCTGGTTCGCCTTCATCGTCAGGACGAGGCACTCGGGCGGCACGGCGAGGAACGCGTCGTCGAACCGGCACGTCAGCACGTTCGGCCGCTCGACGAGCGCCGTGACCTCGTCGCGCAGCGCGTCGTCGTCGATCGGCGCGAGCCCCTCGCGGCCGGCGGCGGCGCGCAGCTGCGCGTCGATCTCGGCGCGGCGTGCGTCGAAGCTCGCGACTACCGCGCCTTCGTCGCGCAGCTGCGCTGCGTAGGCGGCGGCGTCGCGCAGCTCGATCGTCGGCACCGCCGCCTCGAAGCGGTGGCCTTGCGTCGTGCGGCCGGCGTCGAGGCCGAGCGCGCGAACGGCGACGACGTCGCTGCCGTGCAGCGCGACGAGGCGGTGCGCGGGGCGAACGAAGCTCACCGTCGTCCAGCCGTCGGCGAGCTGGTACTGCATGACCTTGGGGATCGGCAGCGCCATGAGCGCCGCGTCGAGCGCGCGCTGCAAACCTTCGGCGAGCGTCGCTCCGGACTCGACGGTGTCGAGGAAGAGGACCTCGCTCTTGCCGTCGATGCGGCGCTCGAGCTTCGCGACCGCGTCGGACCCGGCACCGAGCGCGGACAGCTTCTTCGTGAGCGCGGGCGTCGGCGACCCGCTCGGCGTCAGGCCCACGGCAACGGGCATCAGCTTTTGCTGGACGCGCCGATCAGGCGCACGATCGGAAACGCCTTCGACGACGACGGCGAGGCGGCGCGGCGTCGCGTACTCGCTCCGCTTGGCCTGCGCGCCGACGAGGCCTTCCTTCTCGAGACGCGCGACGAGGACGTCGGCGAACGCGACGCTCAGCTTCTGCAACGCCTTCGGCGGCAACTCCTCGACGAGCAGCTCGACCAGCAGAGGCCGCACAACGCTCATCGATGCACCCTCGGCCTGCGGCCGGTCCCGCCGAGCGGGACGCAGCGCCACCTTCGGAACGGCCGTGCGGTGGCGCTCATCGGTGCACCCTCGGCCTGCGGCCGGTCCCGCCGAGCGGGACGCAGCGCCACCTTCGGAACGGCCGTGCGGTGGCGCTCATGCCGCGCGCTTCTGCTGCAGCTGCGCCCGTGCCTCGTCGGCCCACGCGCGCGGCGCGAGCGGAAAGCCGAGCCGCTCGCGGCTCGCGAGATAGCTCTGCGCGACGCTCCTCGCCAGGTTGCGGATGCGGCCGATGTAGGCGGCGCGCTCGGTGACGCTGATCGCGCCGCGCGCATCGAGCAGGTTGAAGCTGTGCGCCGCCTTCAGCACCTGCTCGTACGCCGGCAGCGCGAGCTGGTCGGCCATCAGCGCCTGCGCCTGCCGCTCGTGCGCGCTGAACGCGGCGAGCAGGAACTCGACGTCGCTCTTCTCGAAGTTGTACGTGCTCTGCTCGACCTCGTTCTGGTGGTAGACATCGCCGTACTTGAGGTTGTCGGTCCACTGCAGGTCGTAGACGTTCTCGACTCCCTGCAGGTACATCGCGAGGCGCTCGAGGCCGTACGTGATCTCGCCGGTGATCGGCTTGCAGTCGATTCCGCCGACCTGCTGGAAGTAGGTGAACTGCGTCACCTCCATGCCGTTCAGCCAGACCTCCCAGCCGAGGCCCCACGCGCCGAGCGTCGGGTTCTCCCAGTCGTCCTCGACGAAGCGGACGTCGTTGGTGGTGAGGTCGAAGCCGAGCGCGGTGAGCGAGCCGAGATAGAGCTCGAGGATGTCGGGCGGTGCCGGCTTGAGGACGACCTGGTACTGGTAGTAGTGCTGCAGCCGGTTCGGGTTCTCGCCGTAGCGGCCGTCCTTCGGCCGCCGGCTCGGCTGCACGTACGCCGCCTTCCACGGCTCGGGGCCGAGCGCGCGCAGGAACGTCGCGGTGTGGCTCGTGCCGGCGCCGACTTCCATGTCGTACGGCTGCAGCAGCGCGCAGCCGCGCTCGCCCCAGTACGACTGCAGGCGCAGGATCAATTGCTGGAACGAGAGCATCGGGCGGCCGTTCGGGTCGGCGGATCGGCGGCGCGCGGGCCGCGCGACGGCGGCGATTCTAGGCGTCGCGCGGACGGCGAAGAACGAACAGGAGCGCGACCGCGACCAGCGCCAGCGGCCACAGGCTCCAGTGCCCGGCCCAGACGGCGAACGGCGTCAGGCCCTGGCGGCCTTCGACGCTGCCCTCGAGGATGCCGACCGAGAACGGCGGCAGCGAATGCGTGACGACGCCGCGGTGATCGATGACGACCGTCGCGCCGGTGTTGGTCGCGCGGATCATCGGCCGCTGCAGCTCGAGCGAGCGCATCCGCGAGATGCGCAGGTGCTGCTCGACCGCGATCGTCCTGCCGAACCAGCCGATGTTGCTGATGTTCGCGAGGATCGTCGGCGCGCCGGCCTCGGGGACGAAGCGCGCGGCGAGCTCCTCGCCGAACAGGTCCTCGTAGCAGATGTTCGGCGCGACGCGCTCGCCGCCGACGTCGAACGACGGCGCGGCGAGCGGGCCGCGCTCGAAGTCGCCGAGCGGAATGTTCATCATCGCCGTGAACCAGTGGAAGCCGTTCGGCACGAACTCGCCGAACGGCACCAGGTGATGCTTGTCGTAGCGGTAGAAGCCTTCGGGCAGCACGCTCGCCTCGGCCGAGATGCCGATCGCCGAGTTGGTGTAGCCGTGCACCGCGTCGCCGAGCGGGATGCCGAGGATCGCGGCGCGGCCCGGCATTCGAAAGCGCTCGAGCAGGCCGTGCCACCAAGACTCGTCGAGCTCGTCGGGCATCACCGGGATCACCGTCTCCGGGCCGACGACGAGCTCGCCGCGCGCGGCCTGGATCTGCTGCGCGGTCGCGGCGAGGGCTTCGCCGAGGAACGCCGGCTCGAACTTCTCCTGCTGCGGCACGTTGCCCTGCAGCAGCGAGACGGTGAGCGTGCGCGTCGGCGAGGAGAAGTCGATCGCGCCGAGCAGCGCGCCGGCGACGAGCGCGAGCGCGAGCGCGATCGACGGCGCGATCCAGCCGCGCGCGTGCCGCAGGTCGGCGAAGCCGAAGCGCGCCGCGAGGCCGGCGGCGAGCGCGCCGATGCCATAGACGCCGAGCCACGGTGCGAAGCCGGCGAGCGGCGAGTCGACGTGTGCATAGCCGCTCGCGACCCAGGGAAAGCCGGTGAAGAGCACGGCGCGCGCAAGCTCGGCGAGCAGCCACGCGGCGGCGAAGCACACCGCCGAGCGCGCCGGCGAGCGCGGCCGCAGGCGTGCGACGAGCGCCATCGCCGCCGCGAGATAGAGCGCGAGGAACGCGGCGAGCGCGAGCACGGCGAGCGCGGC
>JASLGD010000312.1 GCA_030150305.1 Caldimonas sp.
GACGAGGAGATGCGAAGCGAGATGTTCATCTGCGGCGTCTTCTCGCTCCTCGACCGCATGTTCCAGGAGCCGTTCGCCAAGCTGCTCGGCTCGATTCCCGTGCCCGAGCGCGTCTACCGCGCGCTGGTCGAGAGCGACGGCCCGTACCGGCCGTATCTCGCGATGGTCGAGGCGGCCGAAGCCGAATCGGTGCACGAGTACCGCGAGGCCGCAGAGCACCTGCTGATGAGCGTCGCCGAGATCAATCGCGCGCAGCTGCGCGCGTTGATGGGCGCGGCGGCGCTCGAGTGACGGCGCGACATCGCGCGCGCCGCGCCGACTGCGTCGGGGCGAACCCCTGAGCCGCTGCCGCCGGTCGCGCCGCGGGCGCTTTCGTGGCGGGCAGCACGCCCTCCGCGTGCCCCCGTCGACTCAAGCGAGGTCCCGCTGCGTCGAAAATGCGCTATGCGGCGGCGGCCGTCGGCGAAGCGACGCCGGCTGACCGCGGCCGCAGCGGTCGCTCCACATGTCCTACCTTCCTTCGTCCGTCGCCGAGACCACGGCGAGCGCGCGCGCCGCGGTGCTCGACGCCGATGCGCTCGAGCGCCTGCGCGAGCTCGACCCGCGCGGCGAGAGCCGCCTGCTCGAGCGCGTGCTGCGCGCGTTCGAATCGTCGGCGGCCCGGCTGGCGCGGCAGTTCGCGGAGGCGCGAGCCAGCGGCGACATGCAAGGCGTCCGCCACGTCGTCCACACGCTGAAGTCGTCGTCGGCGAGCATCGGCGCGGTCGCGCTCGCGCGGCTGTGCGCCGAGATCGAGACGGCGATCCGCGCGGAGGCGTTCGGCTCGCTGCCCGATCGCCTCGACGCGATGGACCGCGAGCTCGCGGCCGTGCTACAAGCCGTGACGCCGATGCTTTCTTCCCCGGGCACGTCGCCATGACGACGAGCGCTGAGCGGTCCGCCGACGACCTGCCGGAGCGGCCGCGCGTCCTCCTCGTCGACGACGACGAGGTGAACCTGCTGCTGACGTCGGTCGCGCTCCAGGACCAGGGCTTCGACGTCACCGAGGCGTCGGGCGGCGAGCAGGCGATGCGCGTGCTGGCCGACTGGCTGCCCGACATCGTCGTCCTCGACGCGGTGATGCCCGGCCTCGACGGCTTCGAGACGTGCCGCGAGCTGCGCGCGCTGCCGGGCTTCGAGTCGCTGCCGGTGCTGATGCTGACCGGCCTCGACGACGACGCGTCGATCACGCGCGCGTACGAGGCCGGCGCGACCGACTTCTTCGTCAAGTCGACGCAGTGGAGCCTGCTCGCCGGGCGGCTGCGCTACCTGCTTCGCGCATCGCGCACGCGGGTCGAGCTCGAGCGCAGCAAGTCGCGCCTCGCGCGCGCGCAGGACCTCGCGCGGATGGGCAGCTTCGACTGGCGCCGCGGCCAGAACGGCCCGCACTTCTCGATCGAGGGCCTGCGCGTGTTCGGCCTCGGCGTCGGCGCCCAGCCGGCGTTTCGCAGCCTCCTGCGGATGATCCCCGAGGACGAGCGCAACGCGTTCCTCGAGCTGACGCACAGCGCGATGGACCGCAGCACGGTGCTCGCGACCGACGTCCACGCGCGCCTCGTCGACGGCCGCTCGCGGATCGTCCACATCGAGGCCGAGCCCGAGTTCAACGAGCACGGCAACCTGATCGGCTACACCGGCATCGTCCAGGACGTCACCGACCGGCGCCTGGCCGAGGACCGCATCCGCCACCTCGCCAACTTCGACACCCTCACCGGGCTGCCGAACCGCCGCCAGCTGATCTGGCGCGCCGAGCGCGCGCTCGAGCAGGGCCGCCGTCTCGGCCACGAGGTCGCGCTGCTGCTGATCGACCTCGACCGCTTCAAGGTGATCAACGACACGCTCGGCCACGGCGCCGGCGACGACCTGCTGGTCGAGGTCGCGCGGCGGCTGCGCTCGTGCGTGCGCCACTCCGATCAGGTCCTCGAAAGCTCGCTCGAGACCGTGGGGCTGCGCTCGCACCGCACGCTCGAGGCGGTCGGCAGGCTCGGCGGCGACGAGTTCGTCGCCCTGCTGCCCGAGGTCGTCGACGAGCAGGACGCCGAGCGCGTCGCGCAGCGCATCCTCGAGGTGATGCGAAAGCCGATCATGATCGGGCTGCAGGAGTGCTTCGTCACAGCGAGCGTCGGCATCGCGATCTTTCCGCGCGACGGCACGACGGTCGCCGACCTGCTGCGCAACTCCGACATCGCGATGTACTCGGTCAAGTCGGCAGGACGCAACTCGGCGTCGCTGTACCGGCCGAACCTCGCCGGCAAGGGCCGCGAGAAGCTCGAGCTCGAAAGCGCGTTGCACAAGGCGATCGAGCGCAACGAGCTCGTGCTGCACTACCAGCCGAAGATCGACGTCCGCGGCGCGCGCATGATCGGCGCCGAGGCGCTGATGCGCTGGCGCCGCCACGGCCAGCTCGTCGCGCCGGGCGACTTCATCCCGCTCGCCGAGGAGACCGGGCTCATCATCCCGCTCAGCGAATGGGCGATCCGCGAGACTGCGCGCCAGGCGCGCGTCTGGCAGGACAACTTCGGCTTCAACGACTCGATCGCGGTCAACCTGCCGAGCCGACTCTTCGAGCGCACCGACCTCGTCGAGTACATCCACAACGCGGTGACGACGTACGGAGTGCCGCACCACGCGATCGAGCTCGAGATCACCGAGACGGGCCTGATGAAGGACCTGCAGAACGTGATCCCGTCGCTGCACCGGCTGAACGAGATCGGCGTCGAGATTTCGATCGACGACTTCGGCACCGGCTACTCGTCGCTCGCGTACCTGACGACGCTGCCGATCAGCGAGCTGAAGATCGACCGCTCGTTCGTCCGCGATCTCGGCATGACGCCGCAGAGCTCGGCGGTCGTCACCGCGATCATCGCGCTCGCGCGTTCGCTGGGCTTGCGGGTGATCGCCGAGGGCGTCGAGAACCTGCGCCAGATGGAGGTGCTGCACCGCCTCGGCTGCGGGATCATGCAGGGCTTTCTCTTCAGCAAGCCGCAGCCGCCCGAGGACATCGAGCGCTGGCTCGAGCAGACGGTGCTGCCGAAGAAGGCGCCGTGGATCGGCCAGGCGACGCCCGGCGAGGCCGCCGACGTGCAGCGAGTGCGCGCGCGCGAGCCGCGCGGCAAGCCGTTCGGCAACCTGACCTGAGCCAGGCCCGAGATGAGCGTGACGCGTCCCGCGCCGCTGGCGGCCAAGGCCGAGCTGCCGACCGCGCAGATCGCCAAGGCGGCGTTGCGCCGCCTCGCCGCCGAGCGGCTCGAGCCGACGCCCGAGAACTACGAGCGCGCGTTTCGCCAGGAAGCCGGCGAGCTGCCCGAAGCGAGCGACGTGCTCGCGACGCTGATCGAACGCATCGTGCGCGGCATCGAGAAGGGCGGCCAGAACTGGACGCCGGCGCGCCGCAAGGAAGGCATCCAGCGCGTCCTCGCCGCCGGCCGCGGCGATGCCCGGAAGCTGCAGCAGCGGCTCTCGCAGCTCGTCACGAGCTGGGAGGGCGACCCGCCGCCGTCGCACGTCGCGCTCGCTTCGGCGGACGCGCCGGCGAGCGCTGCCGAGGCGCCGAGCGCGCCGGCGCAGGCCGCGAACGAAGATGCCCTGGCCGCGTGGCAGCGCGTCGCGTGCACGCTCGGCCAAGGTTTGCAGCAGGCGCTGCCGGCGCACGACGGCGCCAACCAGGAGCTCGCGCGCGAGCTCGGCGGCCTCGTCGAGCGCATGCGCGACGGCGACCCGTCGTCGCTTGCCGCCGACACCGAGGCGCTCGTGCAGCGCGTCGAGCGCGTCCTGCAGCACCGCCACCACCTCTTCGACCAGCTCGGCAAGCTCTGCCGCGAGCTGACGTCGAGCCTCACCGACCTCGCCGAGGACGGCAGCTGGGTCAAGGGCCAGTGCGAGGCGATGACGCTGAAGATCGAGGAGGGCCTGAGCGCGCGCGGCGTTCGCGCGGTGAGCGACATGCTCCACCACGCGAGGAGGCGCCAGGGCGAGGTGCGCAGCCAGCGCGAGCAGGCGCGCGACGCGCTGAAGTCGCTGATCACGCAGATGCTCGCCGAGCTCGGCGAGCTGGGATCCAAGACCGGCAACTTCCACGAGAGCGTCGGCCGCTACGCCGAGGTGATCGAGCGCTCCGACTCGCTCGAGAGCCTCACTGGCGTCGTCCGCGAGATGGTCGCCGAGAGCCGCGCCGTGCAGACGCTGGTGCAGCAGACGCAGGAGCGCCTGCAGGAAGAGCACGCCAAGGCGACCGACCTGACGCAGCGCGTCGTCGAGCTCGAGGACGAGATGCGGCGTCTCTCCGACGAGGTCTCGACCGACCAGCTGACGCAAATCGCGAACCGCCGCGGCCTGATGCAGGCGTTCGAGATCGAGCGCGGCCGCCTCGAGCGCGAGGGCGGCGACCTCGCGATCGGCCTGCTCGACATCGACAACTTCAAGCGGCTCAACGACGAGCTCGGCCACAGCGCAGGCGACGAGGCGCTGAAGTCGCTCGCCGCGGTCGTGAGCAAGACGCTGCGCCCGACCGACCGCGTCGCGCGCTACGGCGGCGAGGAGTTCGTCGTGCTCCTGCCGAAGACTCCGGTCGGCGAAGGCGAGCAGGTGCTGACGCGGCTGCAGCGATCGCTCACCGGCGGCCTCTTCATGCACAACGACAAGCAGGTCTTCGTCACCTTCTCGGCCGGCGTCACCGACTACCGGCTCGCCGAGCGCATCGAGGACTCGCTCGAGCGCGCCGACCAGGCGCTCTACGAAGCCAAGCGGACCGGGAAGAACCGGACCTGCATCGGCTGAGCGCGGCGCCGGTCAGCCGGCGTCGGTCGACGGCGCGGGCTCGCCGAGCAGCCTGAGCGCGCGCTGGACATCGCGCTCGAACGCGGCGACCGTCGCCCCGGGTGCGCTCGAGCCGAGCAGCGCGGTGCGAAACGCCGCCGACTCGCTCGCGTAGAACGCCTGCACGACGACCCGCGCGTCGCTGCTCAGCGCCTCGGTCAGCGAATTGACGAAGCACTCCATCGCGAGCATCGAGCCCTTCAGCTCGTCGATCTGCCGCGCGAGCCGCGCCTGCTCTTCCATCGGGTCCTCTCCTGTCGTTCGGCGGCCGCGCTCGGCGCTGCCGGTGCTCCGGCAGTCTAAGCGCGGCCGCCCGCTGCTCAGGCCGGCGCGGCGCGACCTGCGTGACGCGTTCGACTGTTCGGCGTCTCGCGCGAGTGCGATGAGATGGCGCGTCGCGACGCGCGATGACGAAGCCGCGCGTGCGCAGGCGACGTGGCGGGCCGCGGCGGGCACGCGCGTTGCTGCCGCTTCGCCATGGCCGACAACGAGAACAAGGATCCGCGCGCGCCGAGCACCGGCGACGCACGGCAGGCGCCCGACACCGTCCGCGACGACGTGTCGGGCCGCGTCGACCGGGCCCGCGACGCCCGCGCCGAGACGCGTCGCGTCGTCAACGGCGAGCCGGCGCCGCGGCTGCCGCACGAGCGCGACGAGTCGAGCGACAGCGGCAGCGGTGCGCCGAGCGAGGTGATGCAGCGCGCCCATGACGACGCCGAGAGCGGCAAGGCGCCGACCGACAAGAGCGAAGCGACCGACGACGTCTACCGCCGGTCGCTCCGCAACCGCACGCCTGGCGCCGAGCGCGACTGAGCGACGCGCGCGACGCGCGCCCGACTCACGCCGCGCGACGCACGCCCGCCGGCCCTGGCGGGGTCGGGCTTCCTCGCTGGCATCGCCGCAGCGATGGCGCTAGCCTTCGCGGCCTCGAGAACGACAAGGAGGAGACGATGCGCGGATCCTGGAAGACGCTCGCGATGGCGTCGCTGTCTCTGGTCGCGTTCGCGCCGGCGAGCGCCGCCGACCTGATCGTCTCGGCGCAGGACGGCAAGTTCGTCCGCGTCGAAGGACGTGCGACGTTTCCCGAGTCGCCGCCTGCCGACAGCCTCGTCGTGCTCGACGCGTCGCGCTTTCCTCCGGTCGTCAAGGCGACCGTCGAGAGCGGAATCGAGCACACCGTGCAAGGGCCGCCGCAGGCTGTCGCGATCACGCCCGACGGCAAGCTCGCGATCGTCGCCGCGCCGACGCGCTACGACTACGCGGCGAAGAAGGAGCTGTTCGACAACTTCGTGCAGGTCGTCGACCTCGAGGCGTCGCCGCCCGCGGTCGCTCGCGTCGACGTCGGCGCGCATGCCAACGGCCTGACGATCAACCGCGCCGGCACGCTGCTCCTCGCCGCCGCGCACGACGGCACCGTCAAGGTGCTGACGATCGAAGGCAAGACCGTCAGGCTCGCGTCGCAGGTCAAGGTCGGCGAGAAGCGCCTGTCGGGAATCCAGTTCATGCCCGACGGCAAGTCGGCGATCGTCGCGCTGCGCGACGAGAACGGCGCCGCGGTGCTCGCGATCGACGGCACCGCCGTCACGCTCACGAACGAGCGCGTCGCCACCGGCGTCAACCCGTACGCGATCGACGTCTCGAGCGACGGCAAGTGGGCGGTGATCGGCAACACCGGCGTCAACCGCACCGTCGACGACGCCGACGTCGTCACGCTCGTCGACGTCGGCAAGCGGCCGTTTCGCGCCGCGCAGCAGATCTCGGTCGCGTCGACTCCCGAAGGCGTCGCGATCTCGCCCGACGGGCGCTGGATCGCCGTCTCGTCGATGGCCGGCTCGAACCTGCTCGCCGCCGACCCCGGGCGGCACAAGCTCGGCAAGGTCGCGCTCTACGAGATCCGCGACGGCGGCGCGGTGAAGGTCAGCGAGCTGCCCGGCGGCGAGGCAGCGCAGGGCGTCGTCTTCACGCAGGACAGCAAGACGGTGATCGTGCAGTTCGACGTCGAGCGCGCGCTCGCGCTCTACGCGATCCGCGACGGCAGGCTCGTCGACACCGGCGAGCGCATCCGGCTCGCCGCGGGCCCGGTCTCGATCCGTTCGATGCCGCGCTGACCGGCGGCGCGCGCGTCAGTCGGCGCCGCGGGCGCCGCCGCTCGCGCACGCGGCGAGCACGGCGTGCGCGAAGCCGATGTGGTCGAAGCGCTTGTGGTCGGGGCTCCAGAAGCGGAAGTGGAGCGCGTCGAGCTCGCCGGTCGACAGCGGGCAGTCCAACGGCCCCGCGGCGGTCCGGTCGCCAGAGCGTCCGCACACCGGACACGGTGCGCTGCCGTCCTCGGCATGCGGCGCCGCCGGCGATGTCTCGCCGCTCGCGCGCGGCTCGGCTTCGCGGTGCGCGCGTTCCGGGCAGCCGAGGCGATCGACGTTCGGATTCACGCGTCGTTATCGGTGGCGCTGCCGCCGACTGGACGCGGCCGCGCGCACCGTTGCCGCGGCGCGTGCAAAACTCGACGCCTCGCCAGGCGATGCACGCGCGACATTGAAAACGCCGAATCGACGTGCACATTCGCTCGATCATCCGGAGATGCCGATGAGACGTCTGCTTCTGCTCTGGCGGGTCGCCCGCCAGGACCTCCGCCTGCTCTGGTTCGCGCTGCACCACCCCAGCCGGCCGGCGTGGCTGCTGCCGATCGCCGCGCTGCTCGCGCTGTTTGCGCTCGAGCCGGCGAACTTCGCGATTCCGGTGATCGGCGCGATCGACGACCTCGTCCTGTTGCCGATCCTGCTGCATGCGCTGCTGCGTGGTCTGCCCGGCGAGATCCGCGCCGGCTTTCGAGGCGGCGCGTCGGCGGCGCGGCGCTGAGCTGCGCGTCGTTGCGGCGCGTCGGGCCGCTGCATCGGCGCGAGCGATCCAGCGCGTCGACTACGATGCAGCAAAGCGGTGCGAGCACGGATCGAACGGATGACTGAGCGCGATCGGGTGGCGACGACGGACGCTGCGCAAGGCGCGGTCCCGTCGCGCACGGCGCCGCCCCGGCCCGACCGTCACGTCCGATCCCCGGGCGACAAGTACGCGCTCGACGTCGGTCCGAGCGCGATCGACGGCCGCGGCGCGTTCGCCGGCGAGCCGATCCCGGCGCGGCGCAAGATCGGCGAGATCCGCGGCGAAGCGCTGACCGTCAAGGAGGCGCGGCGCCGCGCCAAAATGCAGCGCCGGATCATGATGGTCGAGGTGAGCGCGCGGACCGCGATCGACGCCTCGGCGTCGACGCACGCGCTTCGTTTCACGAACCACTCGTGCCGCCCCAACGCCGTGCTGCGCATCCGCGACGGACGCGTCGAGCTGTACGCGCTGCGCGACCTGAAGGCCGGCGAGGAGATCACGGTCGACTACGGCGAGACGCACCACGAGGGGCGGCTTCGCTGCCGCTGCGGCGCGCCGGGCTGCGTCGGTCGGATCTAGCGCAGGCGATTTCGCCCGGGCGCGGTCGTCGTCGTTTCCGAACAGCGTGCTCGCTGTTCACTGGCGCCCTGTGTGCAGGTCGCCGGGTCGCGTGCAATGGTGCGTCCGCGGTGCCGCTCGCGCGCTCGGTATGCCGATTGCCCGCTGCGGGCCTGCAACGAAAGGACACTGCATGCAGCGCTTCGTCGGCAAAACCGTCGTCGTCACCGGCGCCGGGTCGGGAATCGGTCGCGGCGTCGCCGAGCGCTTCGCCGCCGAAGGCGCGAACGTCGTCCTCGCCGGCCGGACGCGATCGAAGCTCGACGACGTCGCGCGCGAGCTCGACGCCGCGCGAACGCTCGTGCAGCCGTGCGACGTGGCGCGCGTCGACGAGGTCGAGCGCCTCGTGCAAGCCGCGGTCGAGCGCTTCGGCGGCCTCGACGTGATGGTCAACAACGCCGGCGTCGCGCCCGAAGGAACGGCGACCGAGACCGGCCTCGACGACTGGCGGCACGCCCTCGACATCGACCTGAGCGGCACCTTCTACGGCTGTCGCGCGGCGCTTCCGCATCTGCTGAAGAGCCGCGGCTCGATCGTCAACGTCGCCTCGGTCTCCGGCCTCGGCGCCGACTGGGCGCTGACGCCGTACAACGCGGCCAAGGGCGGCGTCGTCAATCTCACGCGCGCGCTCGCGCTCGACTATGCGCGCCAGGGCGTGCGCGTCAACGCGGTCTGCCCGTCGCTCACGCGCAGCGACATGACCCGCGACATGCTCGACGACGCCGAGCTGATGGCGCGCTTCATGGAGCGGCTGCCGCTTGGTCGCCCGGCCGAGCCTGCCGACATCGCCGGCGTCGTCGCGTTCCTCGCCAGCGACGACGCGAGATTCGTCACCGGCGTCAACCTCCCGGTCGACGGCGGCTTGACGGCATCGAACGGCCAGCCGCGCATGTAGACGCCGGGTGAAGATGCCCGGCGCCGTCTTCGGCGTGGGCATGCGTCGAACGTCCTGATCGCGCACGACGTCGGCGCCGACGTCGCCGCCAGATCCCTCGGCGCACGCGCCGCGTAGCGGGCGCGGCCGCTCGAGGCAGCGTGCGACGCCACTGTCTTTCGGAGGATGGCCGAGCGCCGTCGCGTCGCGGAGCCTCGCGGCCGCGGCATGTGCCGTGACACCACCCGGTTGCACCGATGCGAACGAACAGCTCTTCGAACGCCGCCTCCAGACGCGCCCTCAACGTCGCCGCGCTCGCGGCGTCGCTCGTCGGCATCAGCGCGTGCTACGTGATCCCGATCGACCCGCGCACGGGTCAGCCGTATCCGTCGACGGTGCACGACGCATCGACGGCGACCATGACGCCGCCGCTGCCGACGCCGACGCCGGTCGCCGCGGCGCCGACGCTCATCAGCGTTCGCCTGTACCCGGTCAACGCGCAGGCCAACAAGGCCGGCCTGCTGACCGCGCAAGTCGTCGACAACAACGCCGGGCACGGCACGTTCACGGTGCCGTATCTGGGCGACACGCTGCAGGGCGAATCGACGCGGGTCGACGCGGGCTACGGCGCGTTCGGCAGGATCCACCAGCAGGTGCTCGGGCCGGCGCCGCGCACGTTCTCGGGCCGCCGCGGCATCGCGAACGCGTTCGGCGCCCACGGCGTCAACGCGCAATGCGAATACGTGCTGACCGGCCCCGGCGCGGGAACCGGCGTCTGCCAGTTCTCCGACGGCGCCAACTACCAGATGCACTTCGGCGGCTGAGCGAGGCGAGGGCGAGCCAGCGACGAGCGTTGGCGCCCGGCGCGATCGCGGCGTTCCGCTCGTCAGCGACCGCGAAACGTTCAATACTGCGCGGCCGTTCGACGGAGTGGTCCTTGAACGCGCATCGATGGCCTGACTGAAGGAGAGAGACCGACATGGGTAAATCGAACTGCTGCTGCTGTGCCTACTCGACGCCTCCCTGGTGGGTGACCATGGGCTATGCGCCGCCTGCCGGGCAGCCCGGTCACGCGAGCGGGACCGGTGCAGTGGCGCCGCCGCCAGGGCAGGGCGCGGGCGCGAGCAACCCGAGGCCGCCGGGTCTCGGCGGAATCATCGGCGGAGTGGGCAACGCGATCGGCGGCGTCGTCGGCGGCGTCGGCAATGCGATCGGCGGCGAGATCAGCGGCGTCGGCAATGCGGTCGGCGGCGTCATCGGCGGGGTCGGCAACGCGGTCGGCACCGTTCTCGGCGATGCCGGACACGCCGCCGGCTCGGTGATCAACGGCGTCGCCAACGGCATCGGATCGGTCCTCGGCTCGCTGCTCTAGGAGAAACCATGAACAACGACAAGGCCAACCAGCTGCTCCTGCTCCAGGTCGCGGTCCCGAGCTCGACCGTCGTCACCGTCGCTGCCGAGGTGCGGATCCTCGAGATGCTCGGCATCGTCTCCAATCCGGACATGGTGAAGGCGATGACGCTCACGCTCGCGCTGGTGCCGCCCGACACGCCGGCGATGATGAAGGGCCTGTTCCAGCTCCTCGCCGGCCTGATCCGGCTCGACCACAAGGCGACGAGCGCGCATCACGATTCGATCAACAAGCACCTCGACAGCCTCGGCTCGGTCGCCGACTCGGTGCTCACGTTCGGCACCTTCCTGCCGATCTGCGAGACGCTGATGAAGGCCAAGCACAAGAAGCACGGCCGCAAGGACTGACGCGCGTTCGCGGCCGCGCGTCGCGGTCAGCGCGGCACGCGCGCCGCCGCCGCGACGTCGAGCGCGCCTTCGCCGCGCTCGATCGCGAGGTCGAGCATCGCCGCGACCGCGGGCATGACGAGGAGATCGACGCCGCCGCGCTGCGCCTCCTCGATCATCAGGCGGACGTCCTTGCGCGCCATCGCGACCTCGAACGACGGCTTGGTGACGTCGCCGGACTCGATCCGTGCAGCGCGCGCGGGCAGCAACTGGCCGGGATTGAACTGCTTGAAGAGCGCGAACGCCTCGCCGGTCGGCACGCCGACGGCGTGGGCGAGACGATTGACGTCGCCGAGCACGCCGAGGATGCCGAGCAGCGTCAGGTTGCCGAACAGCTTGAACGCGGCGGCGCGCTCGGGCGCTTCGCCGAGGTACGCGACGGTGCCGGTCATCTTCTGCAGCTCGGGCAGGAGCGCGTCGTGGCGCGCGCGAGCGCCCGAGACGAGCATGAGGCCGGTGCCCTCGAGCGCGTTCGCAGGCGCCATGAACACCGGCGCATGCACGAACGTGCGGCCGCGCGCGTCCCATCGCCTGACGCGCTCCGCCGTCGGCGTGACCGCGGTCGTCGTGTGGTCGACGATCCACGCCGCCGCCGCGATCCGCTCCGCGAGCGGCTCGAGGACGGCGTCGACCGACGCGTCGTCGGCGAGCGAGAGGTGGATGCGCTCGGCGCCGGCGAGCGCGGCTGCGGGGTCCGCGAACGCGCGCGCGCCGTCGGCCTCGAGCGCGCGCGCCTTCTCGGCGGTACGGTTCCAGACGTTGACGTCGTGACCGTTGGCGCGCAGCCGGCGCACGAAGCCGGATCCCATCAGCCCGGTCCCGAAGAAGGCGATCTTCATGTTGTTCCCGTGTTGGTTGCGACCGAAGGGTAGCGCACACTGTGCCTGGCCGGATCGGGAGGGCGGCATGTTCGAGCGCATCGGGCACATCGAGCTGCTCACCGGCGCCGTCGAGCGAAGGGTCGCCTGCCATGACAACGCGCTCGCCAGAGCCCGGTGCAAGGCCATCGTCGCCGCGAGATGACGCTCGTGCAATGGGACACCGCGGCGATGAAGACCGGCGGCGTGACGTCGGTGGCGGTCGAACCGCCTGACAACGGCCTCGACACCTGCGCCCAGGACCAGCGATTCGCAGGCGGCAACGGTCGGCCGCGCGTTGCGCGATCGCTCGCGTTGCGGCGACGAACGGCGTCGCGCGCGCCGCGCTTCACGTCGGCTTCATGGGCGCTTCGTCGCACGGCGCGATGATTCCGATCGGCAAGTTCGCCAGATTCCGGAGAGCTCGATGCGCCCACGTTTCGCAACCGCCGTCCTCGTCGCTGCCGTGCTCGCGCTCGCTGTCGGCGCAGCACGCGCAGCGCCGCCCGCCGAGCCCGGCACGCTGTTGCGCGAAGGCGTCTGGGGCAACGGCGTCGGCCAGTACGAGGTTCCGGCGACGCTGGCCACGCTGGCGCCGGCCGCGTGGCCGCACGACGGCTGGGTCCGGCTCTCGATCGACAAGGCCGGCGTGCACAGCGAGCGCGTCGCCGTCGAGCGCGGCGAGGTACCTGCGTTCCTGGAGTCGATCATCGCGCAGCTCGGCACGGAAGCGCCCGACGTCATGGTCGAGGTCCCCGACCGGATCTTCCTGCGCGTCCCCGGCGTGCAGCTGCGCGAAGGCACGCTCGCCGCGTACCGCTTCAGGAACGGCACAACGCACCTGACGCCCGAGCTCGACTTTCGCTACGAGCTCGAGCTCGACGGCCGCGCGTTCGCCTTCACCGTCCAGAACGGCCGCCGCACCGCGAGCGGTGCGAGCTACGGCAGCGGCGCGCTCTACACGATCGAGTACGACGGCGAACGCTACGAGTACCTGCTCGGCGAGTTCGGCTGGGATTCGTACGTCGAAGCGATCGCCGACCTCGACGGCGACGGCAAGCCCGACTTCATCGTCCGCGTCGCCGGCAACAACAGCGGCTACGAGGCGGTGCTGCTGTCGTCGAAGGCGCGGCCGGGTCGCAACGTGCCGACGGCGTCGCTCGTCAACGGCGGCTGCTGAGCGCGCCGCGCCGCGCTCTCGTCGGCCAGCAGTCGCGACGCGAACCCGCCGCCGCTCCGGCATCGCCATCGTCTGCGCGCGTCCGACGCACGAGCGGTCGGACCGTTCGTCGCGCCAGGCGAGGACCGCAAAGACCCCCGGCCGCAAAATGCGGCGATCGGCCAGCGCGCCTCGGGGAGCCTACGATGAAACGCCGAGCATTCATGGTCTCGTTCGGACACGCCGCGTCCATCGTCGCGCTGGCCTCGACCGCCGCAGCCAGCTGGGCACAGCGGCCGGCCAACCCGATCGCCGGGCCGCCGCGCCCCGGCGGGGTGTTCGGCCCCGGGCGCTTTCCTGCCGCCTCCGACGGCGTCAATCGAACGCTGCCGCCCGGGCTCTTCGTCGTGCGCACCGTCAACGCGCGGGAGAACCTGCTGCAGCTGAGCGATGCCGACGGGCGGACGGCGCGCGTTCTCGTCGACCCCGCGATCTTCGACCTGACCGAGCTCAAGTCCGGCGACGAAGTGCTGGTCGACTTCGTCGTGCGGACGAGCGCAGACGCGCCGTTGCGAGCCGCCGGCATCTGGGTCAAGTAGCGCGCAGCGATCTTCGGCGCGGCTCGTTTCGGCGAGGACAACCGCGTTCTTCACGACCTGCTGCTTTCTGTGCGCTGCATTCGCGACGCATTCAGCGCACGCGCCCCGTCACGACGAGCCTTGCCGGACTTCGTGGTCGAAGGCGAGCTTCGCGAGCGCCTGGAGCTTCTCGATCTCCGCCGCCGCGCGCGCGAGGAAGATGCGAAAGATCGAGTCGACGAGCATGTCGTCGCCGCGCGGCTTCGAGTCGAAGAACGCGAGGTGGCCGAGCATGCGGCCGTCGCTGGCGACGATCGGCAGCCCGAGAAACGACTCGACGCCCTGCTCGCGCGGGAAGAGGCGCGAGACGCCCTCGGGGTGGAAGCACGCCTTGCCCTCGCCGACGACCGCCGCGCACGGCGTGCCGTCGAGCGCGTACTCGAAGTTGGCGGTGTGTCCCTGCGACGCCGACCACACCGCGAGCGTGCGCACGCGCGTCACCGGCTCGTCTGCGCACTCGGTGACGAAGACGCGATCGACCTCGAGCGCGCGCGCGAAGTGGCGCACCATCGCGCGGAAGAACTCCTCGCCGAACGCGCCCGCGGTCCCTTCGGCGACGGCGTCGAGCACCGTCTGCACGCGCTTCAGCCGGGTCACGTCGGTGTCGAGGCCGACCAGGCGATGCGGCTTGCCGTGCTCGTCGCGCAGCGCGATGCCGCGCGAGAGCACGTTGCGCACGCTGCCGTCGCGGTGGCGCAGCCGCAGCTCGTGCTCGAACCGTGGCGCGCTGCCGGCGAGATGGCGTGCGATCGCGGCGTCGAAGCCGGCGCGATCGTCGGGGTGGACGCGCTCGCGCCACGCCGCGCGGTCGTCGCCGATGTCGGCGGGCAGCAGCCCCAGCATGCCGAGCCAGCGCGGCGAATACTCCATCGTGCCGCTCTTCAGGTCGCACTCCCAGAGGCCGTCCTGGCTGCCGCGCAGCACGAGCAGCGTGCGCTCCTCGGCGGCGCGCCGCTCCGCATCGGCGGTGCTGCGCGCGGCGTCGCTCAGTGCGGCGGCGGCGCGATGCGATTGCGAGCGCTCTTCGGAGAGCGCCAGCTGCTGCGCGAGCGCGCCTCGCTCGCTCTGCAGCTGCCGGCGCGTCGACCACAGCAGCCAGCCGACGCACGCCAGCGCCGCGAGCAGCGGGGCCGGACCCGGGCGCAGCCACAGCCAGAGCAGCGTGGCGAGCAGGCAGAGCAACGAAGCGAGGCTCATCGGTGGCAGGAACATCTCGTCTCCTACGCCTCGGCCAACGGCAGGTCGAAGCTGATCCGGGTGCCCTGGTGCTCGGTGCTGTCGATCGACAGCGTGCCGTCGTGCAGATCGACGATGCGCCGCGCGATCGCGAGCCCGAGGCCGCCATGCCCGCTCGCGCGCTTCGCGCCGCCGATCCGCTCGGCGCGGTAGTAGCGGTCGAAGATGCCCGGCAGGTCGGCGGCGGCGATGCCTTCGCCGGTGTCGCTGACGACGAGCCGCGCTCTGCCCTGGCACGGCGCGGCGTCGAGCGTCACCGAGCCGCCGGCGGGCGTGTGCCGCAGCGCGTTCTCGACCAGGTTGTCGAGGACGCGCTCGACGAGGCCGATGTCGGCGACGACGCGCAACGACGGCGGCGTCGCGCCGACACGCGACTCGAGGCGAACGCCGCGGCGCTCGGCGTCCGCGGCGAACTTCTGGAGGACGTCGTGCGCCAGCTCGGCCACCGGAAACTCCTCGCGCTCGGCGCGCGCGTCGCCGGACTCGAGCCTCGTCAGCTCGAACAGGTCGGCGACGAGACGGCCGAGCCGCTCGCTCTGGCGCGCCGCGGTCTGCAGGTACGTGCGCGCCTCGGCGCTGTCGAGCGACGCCGGGCCGAGCAACAGCAGCTCGAGGTAGCCCTGGATCGACGCGAGCGGCGTGCGCAGGTCGTGCGAGACGTTGGCGAGCAGCTCGCGCTGCTCGCGCTCCTTGCCGGCGAGCGCGACGGCCTGCGTCGTCAGGCGGTCGGCCAGCGTCTCGATCGTCGCCGCGACCGGCGCGAGG